>NZ_JAMYPB010000018.1:0-108306 GCF_040320135.1 Mesorhizobium sp. M0772
TCCGCGTGCGCGCGTCCTCCCAGAGTCTTAACCCACCACTCACCACGCCCTCCCCCCGCCCGCGGCCGTCGAGGCGGCGCCCCGCGCCCCGTGGGGCGCGCCGGGCGCAGGGAGATACGCCCTATTTCTTGATCACGGCGTTGGCCTTGCCAGCCGCTTCCTTCAAGCCTGCCTCGGGGTCGCCGCCGAGATAGATCTTCTGCATGGCATCCGAGGTGATCTGGGCGACTTCTTCCCAGCCGGGGATGACCGGTGCAAAGCGGGCGTCGGGCAGCAGCGCGGTGAACGCTGCCAGATCGGCATTGTTGACGTAATAGTCCATCTTGGCCTCTTCCTTGTTCACCGGCAGGAAGCCTTCCCCTTGCGTGAACTTGGCGCGCTGTTCGGTGGTGAACAGGAAGTCGAGCAGCTTCCAGGCCTCATCCTTGTTCTTGGAATTCTTGAACATGATGATGGAATCGGTGACGCCGTACGTGCCGCGCGCGCCGGTCGGTCCGGCGGGGATAGCGGCCACGCCATATTTCAGGTTCGGCGCCTCGTCCTTGATCTGGTTGGACAGGAAGGGCGCGGTGATCATCATGCCGACCTTGCCCTGCTTGAACAGGTTCTGGACGTCCTCGCGGTTGTTGGAGGTGACGCCGGGTTCCGTCAGGCCTTCGTCGATCATCGACTTGTAGAGCTTGGCGGCTTCGAGCGCGCCCGGCGTGCCGAGGCCCGACGTGCCATCCTTGTTGAGAATCTCGGTGCCTTGCGACCACATCGCATAGTAGTAATAGACGTCGGTCTCGATCTCCTTGCCCTGCAGGCCGAAGCCGAACGTGCCGGTGCCCAGCGCCTTGATCTTGCGCGCATCCTCCTGCAACTCGGTCCAGGTTGCCGGCGGGTTGGCGATTCCGGCCTTCTCGAACAATTCCTTGTTGTAGTACATGGCGCGCGCCGAAGCCGCGATCGGCAGGCCATAGGTCTTGCCCTCCATGATCGACGGCGACAGGAAGGTGTCGATGAAGCGGTCCTTGAAGTCTGGCTTGATGTAGGCGTCGAGCGGCTCGGCGACATCCTGCTGGACGAAATCGATCAGCCAGCGGGTGCCGATGATCGACAGGTCGGCATTGGTGCCGGCGGTGATGTCGGTGGTCAGCTTCTGCAGCAGCACGTCCCACGGCACAACTTCGAACTTGACGGTGATACCCGGGTTGGCTGCCTCGAATTCCTTTTTCACCGCTTCGAAATACGGGCCGGTCTTGGCGCTGTATTCGGCGACGGTTACGCGCACCTCGCCGGCATCTGCTTGGGCGGCCAGGGCGAGCAGGCTCATTCCGGCCATCAGGCCGACAGTCCATTTTGCAAGCTTCATTCGATCTCTCCCATTTGATTGGCGCCTGCGCTCTTGCGGCTTTCAGGCGGCCATGGCTTTATGTGACTTTCCTACATTATCCTTCATTTCACGCCGTGCAAGCGGATTATCCTGTTGCTTAATTACATTTCCTAAAATAGCGTTTTCCGACTATCGTGGATCCCAGGGAGGCGCGCAGGGTGGTTTCAACGGCCGAATTCGCGGGCAAGACCGTGCTGGTGACCGGCGCCGGCGGCGGGCTCGGCTCGGCTATTGTGGCGCTGCTGGCCCAACGAGGCGCGCGGGTCGTCGGCTGCGACCAGTCGCAAGATGCGTTGCGCAGCCCACACCTGGCGTCGCGTCACGCCTTCGACCTCCTCGACCGGGCTTCCATCGAGGCGGCGATACCAGCGATCCTTGAGAAAGATGGCGTTCCCGACATGCTGATCAACAATGCCGGCTGGACGCGCGCAGAGACGCTTGCCGCATTGACACCCGATAAGATTGAGCACGAGCTCGACCTCAATCTGACCGGGGTGATGCTGTTCGCCGATCCACTGATCAAGGCGATGGCCGCGCGCGGTTCGGGCAGCGTCGTCTTCATCTCTTCCGTCAACGCCATCGCCCACTTCGGCAACCCGGCCTATGCCGCAGCCAAGGCCGGCATCAATGCCTATGCCAAAGCGATCGCTGTGGAACTCGGCCGCAACGGGCTGCGCGCCAATGTCGTCTGCCCCGGCTCGATCCGCACCGCCGCATGGGACCATCGGCTGGCCAAGAACCCGGATGTTCTCGGCAAGCTCAAGCGGCTCTATCCGCTCGGCCGCATCGTCGACGCCACGGAAGTGGCCGAAGCGGTGGCCTTCCTTGTTTCGGATCGCGCATCGGGGATAACCGGCGCGGTGGTGCCGGTCGACGCCGGACTGACCGCCGGCTTCCTGCCCTTCATCGACGACATATTGGGAGCCTGACCATGACCGATGTCGAGTTCCGCGACCTGTCGAAATCTTTCGGACGCCATAAGATCCTCGAAAATATCAGCCTCGACATCAAGAGCGGCGAGTTCGTCGTGCTGGTCGGCCCTTCCGGCTGCGGCAAGTCGACCTTGCTGCGCATGCTGGCCGGGCTGGAGCCGATCACCTCAGGCGACCTCTTGATCGGCGGCGTGCGCGCCAACGATTTGCCGCCGCAACAGCGTAACATCGCGATGGTCTTCCAGTCCTATGCTCTGTTTCCGCACCTGAAAGCGGCCGACAATATCGGCTTTGGTCCCAAGATTCGCGGCGAGAGTCGCACGGCAATCGACGACAAGGTGAAAAAGGCCTCCGGCGTCCTCAACCTGTTCTCCTATCTCGACCGCTATCCCCGGGAGTTGTCGGGCGGCCAGCGCCAGCGCGTCGCCATGGGCCGCGCCATCGTGCGCGAACCCTCGGTGTTCCTGTTCGACGAGCCGCTCAGCAATCTCGACGCGCAATTGCGCGTGCAGATGCGCACCGAGATCAAGGCGCTGCACCAGCGGCTGAAATCGACCATCGTCTACGTCACCCACGACCAGATCGAGGCCATGACCATGGCCGACCGCATCGTGGTGATGGACCGCGGCAAGATCCAGCAGGTCGGCGCACCGCTGGAACTCTACGACCGTCCCGCCAACAAATTCGTCGCCTCCTTCATCGGCTCGCCGTCGATGAGTTTTGTCTCCGGCGCCCTGAAGACGACGCCCGAGAAAAGCTGGTTCGAATCGGCCGGGGGCGGACGTCTGGCACTTGCCGGCAAGACGGTGCCGGCTGGCAGCACGGTCGAGGCCGGCATACGGCCCGAACACTTCGTCATCGGCGAGGCTGTCGACGCGATGGCGATCAAGGTCGATGTCGTCGAGCCGACCGGCTCGGAAACCCATGTCTATGGCGCCATCGGCGCTGACACGGTGCGCGCCGTGTTCCGCGACCGGATCCAGGTCAAGCCGGGTGAAATGCTGCCGGTCTCGGTCGCGCCTGCAAACATCCATCTGTTCGACACGGCGACAGGCCTGCCGCTATGAGAGCGCCGGCATGACAACGAAAACACCACGATGAAGACGCCAACCCAGAAATGAAAACGCCGGCCGACATCATCACGCGCCTGCAGCTGATGTCGCAGGACGGCACCAAATCGGACCGCCGCCTGGCCGGCCTCGTGCTGACCGATCTCGACTTCGCCTCCAAGGCGGCAATCTCGGAAATTGCCGCGCGCGTCGGCGTCAGCGAGCCGACGGTCACCCGTTTCTGCCGCAATCTCGGCTGCGAGGGTCTGCGCGATTTCAAATTCTACCTGGCGCAGGCGATTGCCATTGGCGGCCAGTATCTGTCGCCCGAACCGCTGAACCGCGACGCGCGCGAGCAGCGCATTGCGTCGGCCATCACCGAAGCGGCAATCGCCGCCATCCAGCGCGCCAGCGAAAACCTCGACATGAAGACGCTGGTGGGCGTGGCCGCGCGCATCGTCAGTTCGGGCAATGTGCTGTGCATCGGCTCCGGCGGCATTTCCTCGATGATGGCGACCGAGATGCAGAACCGGCTGTTTCGGCTCGGCGTGCCGGTGCTGGCGCAGATCGACGGGCAATTGCAGCGCATGTATGCCGCGGTCGCCACATCGGAGACGACGCTGATCGCGTTCTCGGTGTCCGGCTATGCGCGCTCGGTGATCGACGCCGTTCAGGTGGCCCAGCAATATGGCGCCACCACCATCGCCGTAACCCCGCCGGAATCAGCGCTGGCCAAGGCCGCCGATACCGTCATCCAGTTCCAGTCGCTGGAAGACGGCAACATCTACAAGCCGACCTCGTCGCGCTACGCGCTGCTGTCGATCGTCGACATGATCGTCACCTCCGTGGCCGAGACGCGCGGATCCAGGGTTCTCGAAAACCTGCGCCGCATCAAGCAGAGCGTGAACACGCTGAAGGTCGACGATCCGAAATTGCCGCTGGGGGATTGAGGATTATCCGGCGGCCAGTGTCTCGATGCTCTTCACCAGCGTCGATGGTTCGCCAACCACACGCAGTGTCTTCAGCCGCGCCGTGCCGCCTGCAATGACCGACACGGCCGATGCCGGAACGCCCAGCGCCTTGGCCACCAGCCGTTCCAGCGCCGCATTGGCCGCGCCATTCTCCGGCACGGCGCGCACGCGCGCCTTCAAATGGCTGCGCCCGTCGGCCGATGTTTCGGCGCCTCCGAGCCTGTCCACGGAAGACTTCGGCGTCAGCCGGATAAACAGGTCGATGCCGTCAGCGCGCAAGCGGAATGGCGCGCTCATGCCATCGTCAGGTTCACAGGACCAGCGGCGCTATCGTGGTGAGAATGAGCTGCCTGAGAAAGAACAGGAGCAGAAGCAGGATGATCGGCGAAATGTCGACGCCGCCGAGGTCGGGCATGAACCGACGGATCGGCCGCAGCGCCGGCTCGGTCAGCCGGTAGAGCATGTTGCCGATGCTGCCGACAAACTGATTGCGCGAGTTGACGACGTTGAACGCATAGAGCCAGGAAAAGATCGCCGAGGCGATGATGACCCACCAGTACAGGTCCAGCGCCATGACGATTGTTTGAATGAGGGCGAGCATGCCGGTCTCCGATTGTTGCCGACATGTAGCCATTGCGCGCGAAACCGGCAAGGGCCGGTCGCCTGCAAGCACCGGGCACAAGGGATTTCCGCAAAACCCCGCCTTGACAGGAAACCGCAGCCTTCGATAAATGCGCCATCCGCTGGACGGGGCTGTAGCTCAGCTGGGAGAGCGCGTCGTTCGCAATGACGAGGTCAGGAGTTCGATCCTCCTCAGCTCCACCAGCGGAATTTTCCTGCCTGTCGACACATCTAAGTTCCGAGACGTCTCGTCAAAGCCCCGCCTTCGCTGCGAGATAGGGCGCCAGGGCAAGCGAGTAGCTGGCGGTCAGATGATGACTGTCCCGCCAGACGATGATGTTGCCGACAACTGCCGGGCATAGTTGCGGCCCGCAAATGGCATCGAGCATATCGATGGCGCGCACATTTTTCTGTCCTTCCGCGGCCAGCGCCAACACGTTGCTCCGCTCAATATCGCTCAGTTTGGTGACGCATTTCGTTGGGGTCGAACTCAGGCATTCGCCCGGGTCGAATTTCATATAGGGCGTGTTGCGGATGGCAACGATTTGCGAGCCGGCGTCCGTCAGCCCGCCCCAGAGACTTCGCAGCCCCTCGATCATCACGTCTTGCTGAACCGCTCCGTAATTGGACTGGCTGGTGAAGATCAGATCCGGTTTCAGCTTTAGGATCTCGGCCAGCACCTTTTCGTGCCACTGCGCGCATAAGACGTTGGGTTTGCCATCCGCCGTGATGGCCACGCGGGTGAATGGGCAGGCGGATTTTGTAAAGGTAACCAGTTTGAAGTTGCGGTCCTTTGCGATCTTGTCCAGTGCCGGCACCCACTGGGCTGCATGAGAATCTCCCACCAGAACCATTGTTTTCGCACCCGTGGGATCGCCTAGAGAGCATCGTTTGGGCTCCGAGCTTTCCTCCTGGTGGCACTTCCTTGCATACACGACCGGCACGTCCCGCCTCAGCCGGGCCAGCGGCGGCAGAAGGTTCACACCGTCCGGGACCACGGCGCCGGAGACGAGAGCGGCGGGCCCAGGGTAGGAAGGCGTGCCGATCAGCGCGGTGTCGATGCGTTCGGTCTTCAGAAAGAGCAGCAGGCTGCCGGATGCGGCCACGCATGTGAGAACCGCCGCGGTGCCGTATCCCAGCGGCTTCCACCAGGCGCCGCCCCGAGCTTGCCGGTAGCGCTGCTCAACATATCGATAGGACAGATCCGATAGAAGCAGGGTCGCCGCAATCAGGCCGAAACCGCCGGCAAGGGTCAGCGAATGACCCTGCGCCTGGAAGATGGTGATCAGCGGCCAATGCCATAGATAGACCGAGTAGGAGCGATCGCCGATGAAACGAAGTGGCAACGAATCGAGCCCACGAAACCGGCCGACTTCAACCTCGCCAGCCAGGATGACCAGCACTGTGGCCAAGGTCGGCAACAACGCACTGACGCCGGGAAATGGAGTTGCAGCGGAAAACAGCAAGGCGGACGCAACGATGCCCAGGATGCCGGCGATCGCCAGCCACTGTCTAGTGAGTGCCGCCAGTCGAAACTGGTGTTCGGTCAGCACCAGCAGACCACCCAGCGCCAATTCCCACAGGCGGGTATGGCTGACGAAATAGGCCTGGGCCGGATCCGTCGCCGTCAAAACGACGGAGGCAACAAGTGATGCCGCGAAAATGAGCGACAACGCCCCGATCAAGCAGGCCCTCAGCGGAAGGTCACGGCGGCGCGCTAGCCAGATCACGCCGATCATCACCAACGGCCAGGCGATGTAGAACTGCTCTTCGATGGAAAGCGACCAGTAGTGTTGCACCGGGCTCGGCAAGGTGTCGGCCTCGAGATAGTTGACCGCAATCGAGGCCAGCCGCCAGTTCTCGACATAAAGAGCGCTCGCCACGATCTGGTTGCCCATTTCCTCCCAGCGCGCCTTTGAGATGAAAAGCAGCGTGCCCAGCAATGCCACCAGCAGCACCAGGGTTGCTGCCGGCAACAACCGTCGCACCCGTCGCGAGTAGAATTCGATCAGTGAAATCCGGCCGCCGCGCAGCGCCATCTGCGCCAGCAGGCCCGTGATCAGATAGCCAGAGATGACGAAAAAGACGTCGACGCCGACATATCCGCCAGGCAGCACATCCGGCCATATGTGATAGACCACGACAAGCGCGACCGCCAAGCCGCGCAGCCCCTGTATTTCGGGTCGAAACCGACGGTTCTGATCGATTGTCACCGGATATCCCCAACAGTCTCAGCCGGCCTGGATCAACCGGCAGTCCGCGCCACGATCTTCATAAGGGCAGAGTGCCGTGAGGCAAGAGCCGATCGCAGCAGTTCATTCCCTTTCCGTCTCCAGTCCGCTCACCAGCGTGTCGACGAAACCCAGCAGCTCACTTTCGAGGTCGGTGGACGCCAGGCCAATGAAACGGTCTTCGAGCGAGATGGCGACGATCCCATGCACGGCGGAGAACAGCGTGCGCGCGCGGGCCAAAAGCTCCGGCGTTGCCGCCGCCGGGAGCAGCTGGGCCAGCGGCTCAACCAGATGCTGGACCAGCACCGCATGTTCGGCCAGATGCCATTCGGGCACCGCCACGCCTGGCGCCATACGGTGCTCGAACAGCGCCTTCCACGCCATGCGGTTGTCGCGGGCGAAGCCGAGATAGGCCTTGGCCAGCGCCTTCAGCCTTGCCCTAGGCTCGGCGACGCCGGTCGCCTCTTGCTGCAGGGCCGCCCCCAGCCTGGCCAATGTGATCGAATTGACGTGCAGGATGAGCTCGTCCAGGTCGGCGAAGGCGGTGTAGAGCGCGCCCAGCGCGCAGCCGGCATCGGCCGTGATGTCGCGCGCACGCAGACCGGCGAGCCCCGAGGACTGGATGCGCGCTTGCGCGGCCTCGATCAGCCTGCCTTTGAGGTCCTCGCGTTTGGCGTCCCGTTTTGCGGTCATTAACCTTCTCTTATGCGCAATCATGAACACCGTTCATTTTCTCCTTGAACGCCGTTCACAATGTGCTACTTTGCCTCATGAACAACGTTCATAGAGGAGAAACGGAAATGTTGAAACAGTTTTTTGCTCTCGTTCGCGGCCGAAGCTACGAAGCCGCCGAGGCGGTCGTCGACCGCAACGCGCTGATAATCCTGCGCCAGCAGATCCGCGATTGCGCCGACGCTATCGCGGCCGCCCGCCGGGCGGTTGCAATTGCCATCGCCCAGAACGAACAGGAAGTCGCGCAGTACAAGAAGCTTGTCCTCCGCATCGACGATTTGGAGAAGCGCACGATCGCCGCGATCGAGCAGGGACAGAATGAACTGGCCCGCGAAGCCGCCGAAACCATCGCCATGCTGGAAGCCGAACGCGACGCCTCCGCCGAGGCGCAGAAAAGCTTCGGCACCGAGATTGAGCGTCTCAAGCGGATTATCCGCGTCTCCGAAATGCGCCTGCGCGAATTGCAGCGCGGCCAGCGCATCGTTGCCGCGGTCGACTCGACCCAGCGCCTGCGAGAAAGCGCGCCCGGCTCCAGCCTGTCGGCGCTCAGGGACGCCGAGGAGACGCTGCTGCGCCTGCGCACCAGGCAAAAGCAGATGGACGACACCGCGGCCGCCATGGCCGAGATGGAACAGTCGGGCGATCCTGCCGCGGTCTCAGAGAAGCTTGCGGCCGCCGGCTGCGGTGCGCCGCTGAGAAGCAGCGCCGACGCCGTGCTCGAACGGCTCACGAAGACCGTGACCAAGCCGGCCTGATCGTACCCGGCCTGATTGTTATCCAGTCTGATTGTATCCAGCCTGATTGTATCCAGCCTGAAACAGACCCACGCCCAACCAACCTAACCTTGAAACGAAAGGACCATATCGATGACCCCGAACACCTATTCCCCCAAGGACTCAAGCGCCTGGAAGACCTTCACCATGGCCAGTTTCGCCGTTGCCGCCACAATGATGGCCGGCGGCATCTACTTCATGGAGGCGAGCTTCGCCGCCAAGGGGTTTTATGCCATGGCCGCCATCATGCTCGTGCACACCTCGATCACCATCACCAAGACACTGCGCGACTCGGAAGAGGCAAGCCGCTTCATCAACCGGCTGGAAGACGCCAAGACCGAGAAGTTGCTGATGGAAGTCAGCCGCAGTAACGAAGTGTAACCGGGTTCCCGCTAAACAAGGCTCAACGCGCAAGACCGCTGATCAATCCAGTCAGGATTTTCACCGGTCTTGCCCAATGGAAGTCGCCGCTATGGAAATCGCCCCGATCAATCGTCCCACAGCTCATCTGATGACATCCAGGCGCTTTGCGCCCTTGTTCTGGACGCAGTTCCTGTCCGCCTTCAACGATAATTTCCTCAAGAACACGCTGGTGTTCCTTATTCTGTTCACGCTGGCGGCGGACCAGGCGGCATCACTGGTCACCTTGGCGGGCGCCGTCTTCATGGCTCCCTTCCTGCTCTTGTCGGCGCTCGGCGGCGAGCTCGCCGACCGCTTCGACAAGGCTCTCATAGCCAAGCGTCTGAAATTCGCCGAGATCGCCGCGGCGGGTGTCTCCGTCGTCGGCATCGCCCTGTCGTCCATTCCCGTGCTGATGACGGCGCTGTTGATGTTCGGCATCATCTCGGCGCTGTTCGGACCGATCAAATACGGAATCCTGCCCGATCACCTCGAACGCAAGGAACTGCCCAAGGCCAACGCCTGGATCGAGTCAGCCACGTTTGCCGCGATTCTCGGCGGCACCATAGCCGGCGGCGTCGTTTCCGCCGATGGTATCGGCGTCGCGGTGTTCGGACCGATCATGATGGCGCTCGCCGTCGGTTGCTGGCTCGTCAGCCGCTATATCCCGTCCACCGGTTCGGCGGCGCCCGACCTTGTCATCGACAAGAACATCTTCCGCTCGACCTGGCGCCAGGTCACCGAATTGCGCACCGACACGCGCATCTGGCGCGCCGGCCTGATGACGTCTTGGTTCTGGCTGATCGGCGCCATCGTGCTCTCGCTCCTGCCGGTCCTGATCAAGGATTCGCTCGGCGGCAACGAAATGGCCGTCACCGTCTACCTCGCCGTGTTCGCCGTCTCGATCGCCATCGGTTCGGCCATCGCCGCCTGGATGTCGCAGGGCCGCATCGTGCTGTTGCCGGCACCGGTCGGCACGGCGCTGCTCGCCCTGTTCGGCCTGCATCTCGCCTGGACCATCTCCGGCATGACGCCGTCGCCCCAGGCGGAAACCCTTGGCGCATTCTTCGCCGGCCCAAACACGATCCGCGTCGCCATCGACCTCGCCGGCATGGCCATTGCAGCCGCTTTCCTGGTGGTGCCGACCTTCGCCGCCGTGCAGGCCTGGTCGCCCGAAGCGCGGCGCGCCCGGGTCGTCGCCGCCGTCAGTATCGTCAATGCCGGCTTCATGACTGGCGGCGGCATCATCATGGCCCTGATCCAGACGAAGGTCTCGACCGGCGGCATCCTGTTCGGCCTCGTCGCGGCCAATGCGATTGCCGCCTGGCTGATGCTGAAATATTTGCCGACGAACCCCTTCCGTGACTTCGTCTCCATCCTGTTCCGCGCTTTCCTGCGCCTCGAAGTCGAGGGCATGCAAAACCTCAAGGCGGCCGGCAAGGCGCCGATCCTGGCGCTCAACCATGTCAGCTTCCTCGACGGTCCGCTCGCCTTGACGCTGACCGATGAGGAACCGGTCTTCGCCATCGACTACACCATTGCCCAGGCTTGGTGGATGAAGCCGTTCATGAAACTTGCCCGCGCTTTGCCGCTCAACCCGGCCAAGCCGATGTCGACCCGCACGCTGATCAAGATCGTGCAGGGCGGCGACCCGCTGGTGATCTTCCCGGAGGGACGCATCACCGTGACCGGCGGCCTGATGAAGGTCTATGACGGCGCCGCCATGGTTGCCGACAAGACCGGCTCGATGGTTGTGCCGGTGCGCATCGACGGGCTGGAGAAGACCTACTTCTCGCGGCTGAGCTCGCAGCATGTGCGCCGCCGCCTGTTCCCGAAGGTCAAGGTGACTATTCTGGAACCGGTCAAGCTCGAGGTGCCGCAGGAGCTGAAGGGCCGCAAGCGCCGCGCCGCGGCGGGTTCCGCGCTCTACCAGGTGATGTCGGATCTCGTTTTCCGCACCCAGGACATCGACAAGACCGTACTGGAAAAGATCATGGAGACGGCGAACGAACGCGGCATGAAACAGCTCGCAGTTCAGGATCCGGTCACCGGTTCTCTCAGCTACAGCAAGCTGCTCACGGCTGCCGCCGTGCTTGGTGAGAAGTTCCAGAACCTTTATGCCGACCAGCAGACGCTGGGCATCATGCTGCCCAACGCCAACGGCTCTTGCGCGACGCTGCTCGGCGTCATGTCCGCCGGCAAGGTTCCGGCGATGATGAACTTCACCGCAGGTGCCGCCAATATTCTGTCCGCCTGCAAGGCCGCCGAAGTCCGCACCGTGCTGACGTCCCGCGCGTTCGTCGAACAGGCAAAGCTCGGCGCTGTGGTCGAGGAACTCGGTCGCTCGGTCGACATCGTGTGGCTCGACGATCTCAGAAAGACCATCAGTCTCAAGGATAAGCTGCTCGGCTTGCTGCGCAAGTCGACGCCGCGCGCGAAACGCAAGCCCGGCGATGCGGCGGTGATCCTGTTCACCTCGGGTTCGGAAGGTACGCCGAAGGGCGTCGTTCTGACCCACCGCAACATCCTGGCCAACGCCGCCCAGGCGGCGTCGCGTATCGACTTCCATTCGGGCGACAAGGTGTTCAACGTGCTGCCGATCTTCCACTCCTTCGGTATGACCGCGGGCACGGTGCTGCCGCTGATCTCCGGCGTGCCGGTCTATTTCTACCCCTCGCCGCTGCACTACCGCCTCGTGCCGGAACTGATCTACGGCTCGAACGCGACGATCATCTTCGGCACCGACACCTTCCTCTCCGGCTATGCCCGCACCGCGCACCCCTACGACTTCCGCTCGATACGCTATTGTTTTGCCGGCGCGGAACCGGTCAAGACAGCGACGCGCATGACCTATATGGAGAAGTTCGGCCTACGCATCCTCGAGGGCTACGGCGTCACCGAGACGGCGCCGGTGATCTCCATCAACACGCCGATGTACAATCGCTCTGGAACCGTCGGCAAGATCATGCCCGGCATGGAATACCGCCTCGATCCGGTCCCCGGCGTCGACGAAGGCGGCCGGCTGTTCGTGCGCGGCCCCAATGTCATGGCCGGTTATCTCCGGGCCGAGAAGCCCGGCGTGCTCGAACCGCTGGAGGACGGCTGGCATGATACGGGCGACGTCGTTGCTATCGACGAAGGCGGCTTCATCACCATTCGGGGCCGCGCCAAGCGCTTCGCCAAGATCGGCGGCGAGATGATCTCGCTCGCCGCTGTCGAAGCGCTGGCCGGCGAATTGTGGAAGGGCTCGCTGTCGGCGGTCGCCACGGTGCCCGACGCGCGCAAGGGCGAAAAGCTGATCCTCATCACTGAGGCATCCGGCGCCACACGAGCGGAATTCCTCGCCTACGCCAAGGCCAACGGCGCCATGGACCTGATGGTCCCGGCCGAAGTGCGGGTGGTCTCAAAGGTACCGGTCCTTGGCTCCGGCAAGCTCGACTTCGCCGCCGTGACAAAAATGGTGCGCGACGAAGAGGCCTTGAAGACCAAGGCCGCCTGACCCGGCTACGGCAACGGGCCGACGCAAGAGCCGGCCCGTTCAGTATGATCAACCCTTCGCATGCCGCTGCGAGATCAGCATCGCCATGCGCTGGACTGCCCGCAGCTCCATTTCCACGCCCGGCGACGATGCCAGCGCCGGCATGTTGAGCGCCACCACGGTCAACGGCTCGAGCGTCGCCAGCAGCACATGGGTCGCCTCATATTTCTCGAACAGCCATGCCAACTGCTCGCGTATGTTCTCGTCCACGGGTGAATCCGGCTGGACATCGGCGAGCGAGCGCACGGGCTCCTGCTCTAGTGCACGGGCCAGCACCTTCAGGTCGAAATCACCGAGGTCGGCTGCCGGCAGGATCAGCGCACCGTCGACAAGAATATGGCTCTGCAGGCCGCGCAGGAAGCGCGCCGAATCGGTGAGGTCGCCCTCGGCCATATGCTTCAGCAACGAGTCGCGGCGCTTCTCCGCGGTGAGGCTGACGCTGTCATTGTAGATGACTGCCAGCAGCGTCGCCGACAGCACGATCACCACGCCCTGCACACTGCCGCGCCAGCCGAGATCGTCGATGCCGCCCAGCGCCAGCCCGGCGAAAACCGAGCTCAGCGTAATCACGGTAAAGGCGCCGATCGTGTAGCGATGGCCGAGGCTCGCGCGTCCAAGGCCGATCGTCAGCCAACACAGGAACAGGATGGCGATGCCGCCAAGCCGAACCGGCACTTCGAACAGGCCGGGCCGGTAGTCGGTGACCATGAACGGAATGATCAACAGCAGCGACAGCGCCATGCGCTCGACCGTGCGGTTTTCGGCCGCCGACAGGCTGTCGCGATCGCGCGTCATCACCAGCCAGCCGATGGCGAGAAAACCTCCGAACTGGAAGGCAAGTAGTACCGCCATCCGCCATGGCTCGGCAAAGCGTTCCGGGATCGGCGCCAGCAGTAGAAACAGCAGGGCGCCGCCGGCGGCAAAGAACTTTAGCGCAAACGGCGCATGCCGGCGCAACAGCCCCTCGGTCAGCAGCAGTGCGGCCAGCGGCAGCAGGCCCGCCGCCGCGATGGTGACGAAGCGGAAGAGTGCGAGGCCGGTAGTCCAGTCGAGGATGCGGCAGGCGAGCAGAACCGTCAGCACCCGCAAACCGAACAGAAAACGCCGCGACAGCGGATCGCCGGTGTCGCGCCCGCCGACGACCGATATCACGATCAGCAGCCCGAACAGCGCCGCCAGCGAGGTGATGGTGTCGGCCACGAGCGTGTCGTCGAGGTTCATCGGTCAGCGCCCATCAGCTCACACCCAGGCATCATCACGGATGAAGCCATCAGCGTGTCCATGGTCTCAGCACATTCCATTGGCGGCTGCTATCCGCCCAGTGTACCACCGGCAAAACCAGCCGCTGCAGCGTGGCCGCCGCACCTGCTACCGCAAGGGCGGCAAGCGAGCCGCACGGAACCGCGTCGGCGAGATAGGTGCGCGCCGACTGAAAGCTCATCTGTCCGATCTGCAGCACATCATCGCCGCGCGTGTAGTCGAGTTCCTTGCGGCAGAACTCGTTAAAGGTCTCGACGCGGTGCTTGGCCGCCTCGTCGAAGGTCTTCTTCAGATCGTCCGAGCCGCCCGTATAGGCGTTGGTGATGACGAAGCGCTCTTCGTCGAAACCAGCTTCGGGGCCGACACCGAAGACATGGCGATGGCGCGCCATGATCTGCCGCGCCAGAAGCACATGGGTAAGCGAGCGGCGCGCGCCGGCATGCGGTCCTGGGAACACATTGCTGAACGCCTCCGCGACCATGCCGACGACAGCGGGTACCTGGGTGACATTGGAAATCCAGATCGGCCGCAGTTGATTGCGCAAAAACATCAGGAAGCAGGTCAGGCCGTAGAGGATCCAGCTCAGCCCGCGGCTGCGCTCGTCGGGATCGATCATGACCAAACCGAGGTGCAAGACTTCATAGGGCTTGCCGGCGAGCGATATCTCCATCAGCGCCAGCGAGTTGAAGGCGATCGGCTGCCGGTCGCTGCGCCGGTAGACAATGGTGATGATGGAATGTTCCAGCCGGCTGCGGTCGCCGGAAAACACGCCATAGGTCAGGCTGCCGAACTTCAGTGTCTTGGACGCTACCAGCCGCAGATCGCTGCTCAGCTGCTCCAGTTCGGCAGCCTTCATCCAGCGCCCGGGCCGCTCCACGACGCGCGTCTCGTAGTCGGCGGATACGCGCATGCGCACATCCATGAACCGACCCGGCAGCAGCTGCAGAACCGCCTTGAGCACTATTTTTCCCCGTGGCAAGAACGCCGACCGTATAGTGGCCGCCGTCCACCTAAGACGCGGTAAACCCGAGACGGCAGTTCTTGGTTGTACTCAACAAAGTAAAAGAACAGCTGCCAGCCAGTGCGGGCTCAGCTTTCCGCAGCAACCAGATGGCCGCCGCCGACATCGTTCAGCGCCAGCTTCAACGGCGCCTCCCCGATCCTGCGGGTGGCGCTCGGGATTTCCTGGTCGAGGCGCGCGAAGCGCGTTCTGCGCTGCGCCGGATCGGGCACCGGCACCGCTTCGATCAGCCGCCTCGTATAGGGATGGAGCGGGTTGGAAAACACCTGGTCGCGCGTGCCCATCTCGACGATCTGGCCGAGATACATGACGGCAACGCGGTCGGAAATGTTCTCGACCACCGCCATGTCGTGCGAGATGAAGAGATAGGCGACGCCGAATTCGCGCTGCAATTCCTTCAGGAGATCGAGCACGCGCGCCTGCACCGAGACGTCGAGCGCCGAGACGCTTTCGTCGGCGATGATCAGTTTTGGTCGTAGCGCCAGCGCTCGGGCGATGCAGACGCGCTGGCGCTGGCCACCGGAGAATTCGTGCGGGTAAAGCTCCATCTGGTCGGCCGACAGGCCGACGCGCTCGAACAGCGCCGCGACCCGTTCCCGGCGCTCGTCCTTCGAGGCGATGCCATGGATCACCAGCGGCTCGGCGACGAGCTCGCCGACGCGCATGCGCGGATCGAGCGAAGCGAAGGGATCCTGGAAAATCATCTGGACGTCACGGCGCACCGCCTTGCGCTCGTCGCGGCCAAGACCGGAGAGATTGCGCCCGCCAATGACGATGTCGCCGCTATACGGCGCCAGTCCGGCCAGCGCCTTGGCGGTCGTCGACTTGCCGCAGCCGGATTCGCCGACCAGAGCAAGCGTTTCGTTGGGCGCGATCGAGAAGCTGACGCCCTCGACGGCGTGGACGCGGCGGGTGACCTGGCCAAAGATGCCGCCACGCAGATCGAAGCGGACATGCAGGTCGTTGATCTCGGCGACATTGGCCGGTTTCAAGACGTCAATCGCATCCCTGGATTTCTGTCGACCGACGCCACTGCCGATGCGCGGCACGGCAGCCAGCAGTTCGCGCGTATAGTCGGCCTGCGGCTGGACAAAAATATCCGATGTCGTGCCTTCTTCGACCATGCGGCCGTCGCGCATGACGATGACCCGGTCGGCCATTTCGGCAACCACGCCCATATCGTGGGTGATCAGGATGACGCTGGTGCCATGCTGGCGCTGCAGGTCGCGCAACAGCTCCAGCACTTCGCCTTGCACGGTGACGTCGAGCGCCGTCGTCGGTTCGTCGGCGATCAGCACGTCGGGCTCGAGCGCCAGCGCCATGGCGATCATCACCCGCTGGCGCATGCCGCCGGAGAGTTCGTGCGGAAACTGCTTTAACCGGCTTTCCGCCTCCGAAATGCGCACCGCCTTCAACGCCTCGATGGCGCGCCGGCGGGCTTGCGCCGACGACAGGCTGGTATGCGCCTCGATTGATTCGGTGAGTTGCCGGCCGATCGACAGAACCGGGTTGAGCGAGGTCATCGGCTCCTGGAAGATCATGGCGATGCGGTCGCCGCGAATGCGCCGCATCTGGCGTTCGTCGAGGGTTGCTAGGTCGGTGTCGCCCCGATTCCCATCCCGAAGACGGATCATGCCTGACGATATGCGCGCCGCCGGCTGCGGCAAAAGCTGCATGATCGCCAGCGCGGTCATCGACTTGCCGGAGCCGGATTCGCCGGCAATGCAGAGCGTCTCGCCGCGCGCCAGCGTCAGCGACAGGTTGGAGACGACATCGCGCTCGCCGTCCTCGCCGCGCACGCTGACGGAGAGGTTGGCGATGGAGAGGATGGGGTTGTCGGCGAGGGTCATTGTGGGTGGAGCCCTGCGACGGATTGGTTCCGTCGCACCATTCGCACAAACCTTGGCGCTGACCCCCACCCGGACCTCCGGTCCGACCTCCCCACAAGGGGGAGGTAGGGTGGCAGCGCTTTACCCTCCCCCTTGTGGGGAGGGTCGCTGCGAAGCAGCGGGGTGGGGGTGCGGCGCCGACGTACCGTCATTCAAACACGCAACGCGGAAAATAGAACGACACCACCCAGTTCGGCATGTCGACGATCTCGCTGATGCGCAGGTCCCCGCACACCGAGGCCAGCATATAGGCCTCGACCGGATCGATCTGATACCGCCCAGCAAGCAGATCGACCATCTGCGCCACCGCCTCCTTGGCGCCGGTCATCAGGTCCGGCCCGATACCCGTCGTCACCTCATAGCCCTTGGCGTCGAGATGGCGCGTCACCGGACCGGCGGTGGTGAAGCGCGGCGTCTTCAGCCTGGCGTCCTTGACAAGGTCGAGCTTGAGCACGACGTCCATCGGGCTCTCGATCGCCGTGCCGCAGACCTCGCCATCGCCTTGTGCGGCGTGCGTATCGCCGACCGAGAACAGCGCGCCGGCCACCTCAACCGGCAGATAGAGCGTCGTGCCGGCAGCGAGATCGCGGATGTCGAGATTGCCGCCGACCCGCCGTGGCGGCACCACCGAGTGAAGCCCCATCTCAGCCGGCGCATTGCCGATGGTGCCGGCGAACGGCTTCAGTGGTACGCGCGCGTTTTTCCCGAACAGCGCCGGTTCGAGCGCGGCTGCATCGTATTTCCAGATGTTCAGCGCCGGTTCCGTGAAGTCGTCGGCGAGCAGGCCGAAACCCGGAATGTTCGCCGTCCAGCCGAAGCCGGACGGTTTGAACATCTCGATCGTCACCTTGAGCGCGTCACCCGGCTCGGCGCCCTCGACGAAGATCGGCCCGGTCACCGGGTTGACCCCGGCGAAGTCGAGCTTGGCGATTTCGGCAACCGTGCTGTCGGCGTTCAGCTGGCCGCCGGCGGCATCGAGGCACTGGAACTCGATGGTCGCGCCGGGCGCCACCCGCTCGGCCGGGACAAAGGAATTGTCCCAGCCGAAATGGTGGTGGCGCCCATGGATGGTGTAGTCGCAGTTATTGCACATCTTTTACGTACACATTGTCGTAGTTGATCGGGATATGGACCGGGTCGACATAGAGGTTGTCGGCGCCGCCCATGCGCGCGGATTTCATGGTGAAGCGCTGTTCGTTGAAGACCGGCGCCCAGGGCGCGTCTTCCATCACCTTGTCGTAGATGGCGCTCCACATCTTGTCGCGTTCGCCGGCCTTTGCCGGGTCGACCACCGAATCCGCCTCGGCCGCCTTGGCGTCGAGATCCTTGTTGCAATACCACGACCAGTTCCAGCCGCCGGGCACCGCGCCGGCGCAGCCGAGGATCGGGCCGTAGAAATTCGACGGATCGGGGAAGTCGGCGATCCAGGCCATGCCGCCCGACCAGATCATCGGCGCGCCGGCCTTGTCACCGCCGGCGGCGATGACATTGGCCTGCGCCAGCGACTGGATGCTGGCCTTGATGCCGATCGCCGCCAGGTCCTGCTGGATCGCTTGGGCAATGCGCGGGTTGGGATCGGTGTTCATGGCGAACAGCTGCGTGTCGAAACCATCGGCATGACCGGCCTCGGCCAGCAGCGCCTTGGCTTTGGCTACGTCATAGGGATAACCCTTGTAGTCCTTGTCGTAGCCCGGCATCGACGGCGGCAGCGGCTGGTTGGCCGGCACGGCGCGGCCGTTGATGATCTGGATGATGCGCGCCTTGTTGAGCGCCATGTTGACGGCCTGACGCACCTTAACATTGTCGAACGGCGCCATGGTGGTGTTCATGGTGACGTAGCCGGTGTGCAGCTGACCGCCTTCGACGACACGCGCCTTCTGCTCGGGATCGGCCATCACCTCCTGGAACTTGGCCGGCGGAATGCCGTCGCCGGGAACATCGATCTCGCCCTTCTGCAAGCGCAGCAGCGCCACGATCGGCTCCTGGCCGATCTCGAAGGTGATCTTGTCGAGATGCGGCAGGCCCTTGTGCCAATAGTCCGCATTGCGCTCGAAGACGATGCGCTGTCCCAGCGTCCACTCGGCGAGCTTGAAGGCGCCGGTGCCGACCGGATGCTTGCCGAAATCGGCGCCATATTTCTCGACCTCTTCCTTCGGCACGACATGGGCGAAATTGATGGCCATGACATGCAGGAAGGTGGCGTCGGGCCGGGTCAGTTCGAACTTGACCGTGTAGGGGTCGATGACGGTGACACCGGACAGGCCTTCGGCCTTGCCGGCGGCGACATCGTCATAGCCCTTGATCGAGCCGAAGAAGCCGGCGCCGGGGCTCTGCGTCTTCGGATTGGTGACGCGGTCGAGCGAATATTTCACGTCGTCGGCCGTCATCTCGCGGCCATTGTGGAATTTCACGCCATGGCGCAGCTTGAAGGTGAAGGTCTGGCCGTCGGGCGAAATCTCGTAGCTTTCTGCCAGATCGGGCTTCAAATTGGTGGTGCCCGGCTCGTAATCCATCAGCCCATCGAACAGGCTCTTGATCATCGACCAGTTCTGCCAGTCATAGCCGATCGCCGGATCGAGGGTCGCAACATCGTCCTTGTAGGTGATGGTGATGGCGCCGCCTTGCTTGGCGTTGGGATCGACCGTGTCTTCGGCGCGGACGCTTGTCATGCCGAGCATGAGGGCCAAGGCCGATGCCGCGACTGTGGATGCGAGAAACTTTTTCATTGTTGTGTTCCCTTTCTCTGTTTCATTTTCATCTGAGCTTGATGCGGGGATCGATGAACGGCGCGATGATGTCGGCGAGCAGATTGCCGAGCACGATGGCGAAGGCCGAGACCAGCGTGACGCCCATGATGATCGGAATGTCGACGCGCTGGATCGCCTGCCACGCCAGCTGACCGATACCCGGCCAGCCGAACACGCTTTCGACGACGACGATGCCGCCCATGAAGATGCCGATGTCGATGCCGATCATGGCGATGACCGGCAGGATGGCATTCGGCAGTGCGTGGCGGAATATGATGGCGCTGCGCGCCAGGCCCTTGGCCCGCGCCGTGCGGACATAATCCTGGCGCAGGACGTCAATCATCGACGAGCGCATCATGCGCGCGTACCAGCCGGCGCCGAGTATGCCCATGGTCAGCGACGGCAGCACCAGATGGCGCCATGTGCCGTAGCCGCCGATCGGAAACCAGCTTAGCCGCACGGCAAAGACGTAGAGCAGCAACAAGCCGACGACGAATTGCGGCGCCGAGACGCCGACGAAGGAGGCCACCATCAGGGTCTGGTCGGTGGCGGAGCCGCGCTTGACGGCGGCGATCAGCCCCATGCTTAGACCGATCAGCAACTCGCACAATATGGCGCCCACCATCAAAAGCAGGCTGGCCGGCAGCCGCGAGACGATGAGCTCGGTAACCTCCGAGCGCTGGATGTAGGAGCGGCCGAGATCGCCGCTGATTAGCTTCGTCAGGTAGTGCCAATACTGCACGAAGAAAGGCTGGTCGAGGCCGAGCTGCTGGCGGATGTTTTCCACCGTCTGCGGCGTAGCACTGCGGCCGGCGATCTGCCGCACCGGGTCGGCCGGCAAGAGGTAGAGCAGCGCAAAAGTGATCAGCGAGACGCCAAGCAGGATGAGCAGCGACTGGATCAGCCGGCGGCCGAGATAGGCGATCATGACCGGCCCCCCATTATTCCCGGCCCCTTTGCGTCGGATCGAGGATGTCGCGCAATGCGTCGCCGATCAGGTTGAAGGCCAGCGCCAACGCCAGGATTGCGGCGCCGGGGAAGAACACCAGCCAGGGGGCGGCCTGGAAATAGGTCTGGTTCTCGAAAATGATGTTGCCCCACGACGCGGTCGGCGGCTGCACACCGATGCCGAGGAAGGAAAGCGTCGCCTCGAGCAGAACCGTGGTCGAGATGCCGAGCGTGCCCCAGACGATGATGGTCGGCAGCAGATGCGGCAGGATGTGGCGAAATAGGATGCGCGGCGCACTCGCCCCGATGCTGCGCTCGGCATCGATGAACTCGCGTTCGGCCAGCGACGATGTCTCGGTGTAGATGACACGCGCCGTCTGCACCCAGTTGACCAGCGCGATGACCATGGCGACGATCCACAGGCTGGGCTGAAACACTGCCGCCAGGCAGATGGCGAGCAGCAGCGCCGGGAACGCCATCATCAGATCGGTGAAGCGCATCAGCGCGCTGCCGATCCAGCCGCGGAAATAGCCTGCGGTGACGCCCACCAAAGTGCCGATCAAAAGCGCCACGCCATTGGCGACGATGCCGATGATGAGCGAGGTGCGGGCGCCGTAGAGGATGCGGGTCAAGAGGTCACGTCCGAGCAGGTCGGTGCCGAGCCAGTACTGGGCGCTGGGCGGCAGCGGCGAGCCCTCGATGGTCAGGCCGTCGAACATCTGCTCGTTGGGGTCATAGCCGGTCAGCCGGGGCGCCAGCACAGCGCCGGCAAGGACAATGGCGACGATGACCAGGCCGAGCAGCGCGAGGCGGCGTTTCACCAGCCGGCGCCAGACACCGGCGCGCGGTTTTGCCGGCATGCGCACCGGTAGATCAGGCGCGATGGGACTGGTCATCGCCGCCTTCTTCCCCCGTCGCTTCCTCGCTTGTCATTGCCACGATCCGACGCGCGGCATCCTCGACGCTGATCTGCCAGCTCATCGCCAGCGAACGCAGCTGCGCATAGGCGCGCTCGTCGTCGCTGCCTTTCGACAAGGCCGTCACCGCGCGCACGATGGTCTGGCGCTCGGCGACGCGCTGGCGCAGCGACGCTATCTCGCCGGCTAAATGTTTTCGGGCCTCGAAACTCTGTCTCGCGATCAACAGAGCGCTGTAGACGCCGGCATTGCCGACCGGCTTCAGCAGCTGCGCATCGGCCTTGTGCGACAGCGCCCATTCGATACGCCCCGGCGCCTCGGAACCGATCAGCGCCACCAGCGGCATCGGCGCCTCGCCCGGCTTCCACGGGAATTGCTCGTCGAAACCGAGATCGGCATCGAAGAAGACGAAATCGGCGGCGAGAGCTTCCGGCGGCAATTCCGGCCAGCAGTCGATCGTAGCCAGGCCGATGGCCGACAATTGCCTGGTGATGGCCTGCACCGTCGGATGCGGGCGATGCAGGATGAAAGCCCGCGCGCCGCCGAGATTGGGGATGCGCGTCCGGGTCATGACACCACTCTCAGACGCGGACGGCCGAACGTCTTGGCGGGGTCGTAGCGCGACAGATATGGATCCGGCGCGACCTCATCCTCCTGGCTGACGACCTCGAAGAAGCCATCGGCGATCCGGCCGATGATCACCGGCAGCGTCGCGTGCTGGGAGTGGGCGTCGATGGCGATCGGCCCGAGCCGGGTGGAGAAGCGCCGCTCGGCGAAGGCTTTGGAAAATTCCGCCGGGCCGGCATCAGTGTCGCGCGACAGCACGTCGGCCATCACCTGCACCGAGGCATAGGCGGAGGCCTCGAAGGACGAAGCGAAGGCAGCCGGCCGGGGCGCGAAATAGGGCCCGACCGACAGATGCCCTTTCCCTGTATCGCCGATCGCCGGCAACTCGCCTTCGGTGAGGTTGCAGGAGATGACGGGGCAGTTTTCCGGCCTGAATGCCGCATTGTCATCGCCCAGCTCGCGGTAAGCCGCCAGGAAGGCGTAGGATGAGGTGCCGATCAGATTGTTGAGGATGAAGCTCGGCCTCGTCGCCCGGATTTCCGCGATCAGCCGCGACACGTCGGTCTCGCCGATGCGCAGATAGCGCTCGCCCAGCACTTTGCCGCCGGCATCCGCGATCAGGTCGCGCGCCACGCGGTTCATCTCCCAGCCCCAAATGTAGTTCGAGCCGAGCAGGAAGCCGTTGGCGCCGAAACGCGGCACGACATGCGCCATCAGCGGAACCAGATGCTGGTTGGGGCAGGCGTGCATGTAGACGACATGCTCGTTGGCCTCGAACCCTTCATAGGGGCAGGCATACCAGAGCATGCCGCCGGCCTTCTCCAGCACCGGGATGGTTTCCTTGCGGCTCCAGGAGGTGACGCAACCGACGACATGGCGCGCGCTGCTGGTCCTGAAAATATCTTCGCACAAAGTCGCGTAGCGATCGGCATTACTTTGCGGATCGCGCTCGACCGGAACCAGTTCGATGCCATAGCTCCGATCGGCATTGATGTCGGCGATGGCGCGCATGGCGCCCATCCGGCACGCATCGGAGACCAGCTGATAGCTGCCCGAGCGGGAATACAGGATGCCGATCTCGATACGCCGTTTCAAACCGATCCTCAGAAATGACAATGCCCCGCAGCCAGCGCCGGAGGGCGAGGCATGCGAGGCATATTTGCCGCCCGGCGACCAAGGCCGGTATTTTGCGCTAGCGTATTCGGTCCGGCGGGTCAGTCAAGCGGGAAAGTACGTGGTCATGGGATCGGCCTTGTCCGACTGATTCTAGTTCCGCAGCGTGAACATCAAAGGCGCCACGACAGCCGTCCCGGCCTTCTCAGGCGGTGGCGCGGGCACCGTCGCACCCTGCAGAATGCCGAGCGCGGCGCGATCGAGATCGGCGTCCCCCGAAGACCGTGTCAGCCGGACGGAGGTCACCTTGCCCGAAGCGCTGACGACGAAGGTCACATTTGCGGTACCCACGGCGCGCCGCGACCTTGCCGCGCTCGGGTAGCGCTTGTGCCGATTGATCCATCCGATCAGCTGGGAGTTCCATTTGCTTGCACTGACTGATGATCCTCTCGATTGCGAAGCTTTCGGCGCCGACGCCTTCGCCGCTGCCTTTTGATCGACACTGGCGGTCACGACCGCTTTCGCCGGCGCGGCCTTTTCCTTCTTCTCTTTCGGTTTCGGCTTGGGTTTTTCGGCAGCCTTCTTCGCCTTCTCGATCGGCTTGGCCTCCACCGGCTTGGTCTCCGCCGGCTTGGTCTGGGGCAGCGGAATGACCACATCCGGCGCTATGGTCGGGACGATGTCGGGCACCACCTCATCCAGCGGCGGCGATTGATCGGGCTGCTCGGCCGCTGCCGTCTCGATCGGAGCGGTCTTATCGAGTTGAGCCGCTTCCCTCTTCTCGGTGACCGGCTCCGGCTTACCGGGCTCGGGCTCTACGACGGGCTTCAGTTCGGCAACCGCCTCCTCGATCTGGTTCGGCGGCTCGGGCGTCACCACGTCGGCCGCTGAGTCCACCCGCACCGCCGGCGCCACCATCATCGGCGACAGCTCGATAGCCACAGCCGGCGGCGGGCCGCCATCGGCCATGTTGGCCAGGCTGAAGCTCTGGACGGCATAGACGATCGCGACATGCGCGCCGACAATGACAATGGCCGCAGCCGCCCACAAACCGATCTCGCGCGCGCCGGCGCCCGGCGGGTCGGCGGTGGGAACGGCCGCGGCCAGTTGCGTCATGGGGCGGCGCCTGGTTGCGGCGGGGATGCGTCCGCTGGCACCGTCTCCAGCCCGACCAGCGCGATCTTCAGATAACCGGCGCCGCGCAGCAGGTTCATCACCTCCATCAACTCGCCATAGCCGACCGCCTTGTCGGCACGCAGGAAGATGCGGGTCTGCTTATCGCCCTTGGTTCTGCCGTCGAGCACGGAGGCAAAAGCCTGGCGCGGCACGCTGTCATTGCCGATCGCCAGCGTCAGATCGTCCTTCAGCGTCAGGAACAGCGGCGTTTCCGGCCGCGGCGCCGGTGTCGCGGTCGAACCCGGCAGATCTACATTGACGTCGACTGTCGCCAACGGGGCAGCGACCATGAAGATGATCAGCAGCACCAGGATGACGTCGATGAACGGCGTCACGTTGATCTCGTGGCTTTCCTCGAGATCGCCGTCGATAGTCTCGCGAATACTAGCCGCCATGGCCCATCACTCCGCCGCCAGCGCGGGCGCCTGCGGCACCGTGCGGAAATCGAGATCGCGGCTGACCAGCCGTTCGACCCCGGCCGAGGCATCGGCAAGGAGCTGCCGGTAGCCGGCTATCGACCGCGCAAAGACGTTGTAGATGACCACCGCGGGAATGGCCGCGACCAGGCCCATCGCAGTGGCGAGCAGCGCCTCGGCGATGCCGGGCGCGACGACCGCGAGGTTGGTGGTCTGCGCCTGCGAGATGCCGATGAAGGCGTTCATGATGCCCCAGACGGTGCCGAACAAGCCCACGAAGGGCGCCGTCGAGCCGATCGTCGCCAGCACGCCGGTGCCGCGCGACACGCGCCGCGCCGCCGCCGCCTCGATGCGCGACAGGCGCGACGTCACTCGTTCCTTCAGCCCGTCGCCGGTAACATGGCCGAGCGCACCGGCCGAAAGGGCAGTCTCTTCCTCGGCTGCCCGCACCAAAAGCGCACCGGGGCCGCCACTGTTGCCAAGCGAGCGCCCGGCCTGGCGCAGTGTGGCGGCATTGCCGATGGCGCGCGCAGCGCGCCGGGCGCCGAGCTTGCCGAAGAGAATCTCCAGCGATTTGGCCAGCCACACCGTCCAGGTGACGAGCGAGGCGAAGGCCAACCCGATCATCACCGCCTTGACGATGATGTCGGCGGCCATGAACATGCCCCAGGGCGACAGATCGTGCGGCAGCGTCAGCGATATTGCCGAAGGCTCGGCCTGCGCGGATGCACCGGGCTGGTTTGCCGGCTGGGGCGCGGTCGGCGCCGCCTGCCCGGCAGTTGGCGAAGCCGGCGCGACAGGCGCAGCCGGTGCGGGCCGTTCGACTGCGACCGGGGAAGGCTGGGCCGCCGACCGGGCAGCTGCAGCGGGCACCGTCGTCACCCTGGGCTGCGTGTTTGGCTGCTCTTGCGCAGCAGCGCTGCCGGCCGACAGCATGACCGCGGCCAGCGCCGCCAACAAACCATTTCTGGACACGCTTCGTCCTCGCTTCGTCATTGCACGTACCGATCGGCTGGTCGGTGACGGGATGCGGGAACACCCGATCTCACCCGAAAACTCCAGCCACGGATTCTGGCTTCTCTCAAACGCGGCACAGCCGCTGGAAAACAATTCAGGCGGCCGAGTGCCCCTGCTTGACTATAAAACATGAGTTTAGTAGTCAACAAACAAGATGGCTTTTTTGGCCAACGATTGTGGGCGCGATGTCTCAACGGCACATCGTGCTGGGATCGGTCTACCTGGTGTCGTCGCACTGAGGGATGGACGGCCGCAGGGTTGCTGGGCCACGATACCGGGCAGCAATTGAGGCAGGCTGCGATGATCAAGGCGATACCGTTCGATTTCCCCTATGACGGCCGGCTGGTGCCGGCAAACACCGCGCTGCTGGTCATCGACCTGCAGGAGGATTTCCTCTCGCCGACCGGCTATTTCGCCAGGAAGGGTTATGACCCCGCGCCGCTGCGCGCCATCCTGCCTACGGTCAACCGACTGATATCAGCGGCACGCGCGGCCGGCCTCACCATCATTCACACCAGGCAGGGATATCGCGGCGACATGGCCGACATGACGCCGTACGAGAGATGGCGCCGCAAGCGGGCGGGTCTAGAAGGCACCGACGTGCTGCTGCGCTCCGGCCCCGGCTTTCAGATCGTCGCCGAGATCGACGTCGCGCCGCACGACATCATCGTCGACAAGACCTGCAACAGCGCCTTCACCTATACGGATCTGGAGCTTGTGCTGCGCGCACGCGGCATCACCCATCTGATCTTTTCCGGCTGCACGACCGATGTCTGCGTGCACACGACGCTGCGCGAGGCCTGCGACCTCAATTTCCAGTGCCTGACCATCGCCGACGCCTGCGCCAGCGGCGACCAATACGCGCATGACGCAGCGCTGCATATGGTGACGGTGGAGGACGGGGTGTTTGGTGCGCTGACGGAATCTGGCGCGGTGCTGGAGGCGCTAGCGGTGCTGAGTGGTGACTAGACGCTGGCGGGACAGCACCCCTCTGCTCTGCCGGGCAGAGGGGGGTGTGAAGGAACGCTACGAAATAGCTTTCATTCCACCCGAAATTCACCCTGCGTGAATATCCGACCCGCCTCGCGAGGCAAACGCGCCAGGCTGCGGCACCTCCGCCTCCCGGCGTGCCAGCGAGTTGCGCAAGAGCGCGATCGTCTCGCGGCCGACGCTGGCGATCTCGCGCGGCCGGTCGACACCGACGATCATGAACTCGCTGATGCCCAGCGCCGCATAGGGCAGCAGCGACAGGGCGATCTGCGCCGGTGGTCCGGAAAGTTCGACCGCCTTGTGGCCGACGGTAGAGGCGCCACCCTCCGAGCGGACCCGGACCGGAAGCGCAAAACGCAGCTTGCCGGCGCGGCCATGCTCGGCGGCGGCGCTGCGCGCCCGTTCCATCAGCTGGCGGATCTCGTCGAGCGAACCAGCCGTGAGTTCAAACACGTCGGCATGGCGGCCGGCGACCTTGAGCGCGGTGCCGGACTGGCCACCCATGCGGATGATCACGTCGACGCCATGCGGCCCCTTGCGCGGCACATAGCCACCCTTGATGCTGTAGAATGCACCTTCATGGTCGAAGGGCCGGTCGTTCGACCACAGCCGCTTCAGCAGCACCAGATATTCGTCGATGCGCTGCCAGACCACGGTGTGGCCGACCGGACGCGTCTCGGCATCGTCGTCATCCAGCGGCTCGCTCAGCATCCTCAGCGCCAGCCGGCCGCCGCTCCTGGCGTCGAGCGCCGCCAGTTGCCGCGCCGCAACGGCTGGCGCGATCACGCCGGCCCAGTGCGTCAGCACCACTTCCAGCGACGAGGTGCGGTCCAGCGCCTGGGCGGCGATGTCCATATTGGTCAACAGCCCGGCCGGGTCGTCGACGACGATGTTCTGGAAGCCGGAATCCTCGATCAGCGACAGCTTGGTCGCCGTCTCGACGAAATCATAGAAGAACGGTACGGCCGAACCGGCATCGGCGGCGTGCGTTTTACCGGGAACATGCGTGAACTCGATCGGCATTGCCATCTCCTCCATCACGTTGGATGTATGTCGCCCCCGGTTTTGAGACGACGACATGCGTAAAAACAAGCATCAGCGCCAAAGCGCGTCCGCGTTCGGTTCATCAACTCCGGTCACTCACTGAAAGCGCTAGGTCGCCACCCTTTCGGCCTGATCGGTCAGGGAATCAAGCCGAGCACGACTGCCCCGGTGAACACGAACGCAAGGGCAAAGACGAGATAGGCGAAAGCGCCGGCATAGGCCGGGCGGAAAGCCTGGCTATTGGCCAGCCTCTGGCTGGTGCGGTCCGTCTCGGCGTTCTGGATATAGGACATATCGACCTCCGTCTTGCGGATTAATCTATAAAATCAGTAGACTTTGTCGAGTGCTATTTTTTGGCGATATGTAGAACGATTTTCTCAGTATTCCTTATTATTTGGTTTGGGATTGCTGGGAGACCCCTGTTGGCGACAAGCGAGCGACAAGCTTGGCCGACATCTGCATAGGCGATAGCATCGCCATTCCGGCGTAAATGCGGATCATTTCGATCGGGAACGGGGAACAGAACATGGGTACAAGACTAGCCGGCAAGATTGCAATCATCTCGGGCGGCGCGACCGGAATGGGCGGAGCGGCCTCGGAATTGTTCGCCGCCGAAGGCGCCAAGGTGGCGATCATCGACCGCAATGGCGAGGCGGCGGCAGCCACTGCGGCGGCGATACGCGCGCGGGGACATATCGCCGAACACTGGGTGGCCGACGTCTCGGACGAGGCGCAGGTCGAGGCCGCAGTGAAGGCGGCGACTGCCAGGCTCGGCCCGGCCACGGTGTTGTTCAACCATGCCGGCACCATCGTGATAAAGCCGTTCCTGGAGACGACAGTGCAGGAATGGGACTGGCTGCATGCGGTCAATGTCCGCTCGATGTTCCTGATGACGCGCGCCGTGTTGCCGGGCATGATCGCTGCCGGTGGCGGTTCGATCGTCTGCACCTCGTCGATCTCGGCTGTGGCGGCCACACCCATGGAGGTGCTCTACGACACCACCAAGGGCGCCTGCCACATGTTCGCGCGCGCCATCGCAGTCGAATTCCGCGACCGCAACATACGCTGCAACGCCGTCTGTCCCGGCTTCATCCGCACGCCGCACGGCCTGCGCGAGGTCGCCGATCTCGGCAAGCTCGGCGTCGACGTGTCGGACGCCGCATTGGCCGCACAGCAGGGCCGCATCGGTGAGCCGGAGGAAGTGGCCAAGGCAGCGCTGTACCTCGCCAGCGATGAGTCCAGCTTCGTCAACGGGACGCATCTGTTTGTCGATAATGGTTTTACGGCGATGTGAGTATCCCAGGCTTGGCCTACTCGCTTACCGCTCTTCTCGTCGAAACGGCTTCAGCAGCGCCGACGGCGCAACCGCGTTGCGTGACATCACGGCCATCGCGACGATGGTGAAAATGAACGGCAGCATCAGGAACGTCTCATAGGGAATATGCCCGAGGCCGCTCGCCTGCATGCGCAATTGTAGCGCATCGACGAAGGCGAACAGCAGCGCCGCGCCCGCAGAGCGCCACGGGTCCCAGCGGCCGAACACGACCAGCGCGATCGCCACCCAGCCACGGCCCGACACGACACCAAAGGTGAAGGCGTTGAACTGTGCCATGGTGAGGAAGGCGCCCGCAAGCCCCATCAGCGCACCGCCGAGGATGACCGCCTGGAAGCGCGTGGCGATGACGCTGACCCCAGCGGAATCAGCGGCGCGCGGGTTCTCGCCGACCATCCGCACCGACAGCCCCCAAGGCGTGCGGTAGAGCACGAAAGCAGCGAGCGGGATGGCAATGATTGCCAAGTAGACCAGCGCAAACTGGTTGAAAACCGCTGACCCCAGAACCGGAATATCCGACAGCAGCGGGATCGGCACCGTCTGAAAACCCTTGATGCTGGGCGGCACCGATTGCTGGCCGAAGGTCAGACGGTAGAGGAAATAGGCAAGGCCGGACGAGAACAAAGTAACGCCGATGCCGCAGACATGCTGGCTGAGGCCGAGCGCCACGGTGAACAGCGCATGCAGCGCGCTCATCGCCATGCCGGTCAACACCGCGGCCAGCACGCCGAGCCACAGGCTGCCGCTGAGGCTGGCGGCGGTGAAGCCGGTCATCGCGCAGAGCAGCATGATGCCTTCGATACCGAGATTGAGCACGCCGGCCCGCTCGGAGAACATCTCGCCCAGCGTGGCAAATGCCAGCGGCGTGGCGATGCGGATAATGGCGGCGAGGAAGCCGACCTGAAAGATCTGTTCGAACACCGCGCTCATAAGGCGGCACCGACGCGGCGGATGCGATAGGCCGTGAACAGCAGCGCCACCAGCATGGCGAGCAGCGCCGTGCCCTGGATGACATCGCTGAGGAACGCCGGCACGCCGGTGGCGCGCGACATCGCTTCGGCGCCGGTCATCACGGCGGCCAGGAAGATCGCCGCCGGTACGACGCCGAGCGGATTGAGCCTGGCCAGCATGGCAACGACGATGCCGGAATAGCCATAGCCCGGCGAAATGTCGCTCATCACCTGGAAATGCACGCCGCCGACCTCGCCTACGCCGGCAAGCCCGGCCAGCGCGCCCGACAGCAGCGCCGTCGAAATCAGCACCCGCTCGACGTGGATGCCGCCATAGCGGGCGGCTTCCGGGCTTTCGCCGGTGACCCTGATCCGGAAGCCGAGCGTGGTCCGCACGATCAGGAACCAGATCAACGGTGCTGCGATCAACGCGGCGATGACACCCAGATGCAGCCTTGTGCCTTCGAGCAGCACCGGGAAATTCGCCGAATCCTCGATCGGCGGCGAGATCGGATAGCCGCTGAACGAGTCCTTCCACGGCCCCTCGATCAGCGCCATCAGCGCATAGTAGATGACCGAGTTGAGCAGCAGCGAGCTGACGACGTCATCCACCTTGAATTTGACCCTGAGCGTCGCGGGCACCAGCGCTACCGCGGCACCGGCAGCAGCGCCCGCCAGCGCCATCGACAGGATCGCCAGCGCGCCCGGCATTGGGATGGCGCCGACGAAGCAGCTGGCCACGGCGCCGGACAGCAATTGGCCCTCGGCGCCGATGTTCCAGAATTTGGCCCGGAAGGCGACGGCCACAGCCAGCCCGGTGAAGATCATCGGGGCGGCGCGCACCAGCGTTTCGGTGATGGCATAGCTGTCGCCGAACGAGGCCGACAGCATCACGCCATAGGCCTCAAGCACGCCGGCGCCGGCCAGCGCGATGAGGCCGCTGCACAGGACCAGCGCTGCGCCGATGGCCAGCAGCGGCAAAGCGAGATTGAACCAGGCGGGGGTGGAACTGCGGGCTTCGAGGCGGAACATCAGCTATGCCCCTCCGCCGCCCAGACGGTCGCGCCGCCCTTCATCCGCCTGCCGGCACCTTCTCCCCGTATAGACACGGGGAGAAGGGATCCGGGCCCTATGCAACTCCCCTCTTGCAGCTGTGGTGATTGGCGTAACCATGGGTGAGAGCCCCTCTCCCCGTCTCTATACGGGGAGAGGATGCCGGCAGGCAGGTGAGGGGCAGCGCTGACGCTTAAAGTCAGCCAAAAGCGGGCAGTATTATTTGAAGTTTCTGCGAGGAACCGAGTGAGAAAGTCCATCTAGGCTCTGCCCTCCGCCCCGGTCACCAGCAGCCCAAGCCGCGCGATGGTCGCATCGGCGCTGTCCAGCGTGCCGGCGATGCGGCCCTCATACATCACCGCGATGCGGTCGCAGAGCACCAGCAGCTCTTCGAGATCCTCGCCGATGACGATGATCCCGCAGCCTTTGGCGCGCATGTCGAGGAATTTTTCGTGGATGAAGCGGGCGGCACCGATGTCGAGGCCGCGCGTCGGCTGCGAGACGATCAGCACCTTCGGGTCGAAAGCCAGTTCGCGCGCCAGCAGCGCCTTCTGCAGATTGCCGCCCGACAGCGCGCCGGCGCGGGTCATCGGCCCGGGGCACCTGATGTCATAGGCCTTGATCTGTTCTTCGGCGAAGGCGCGGATCGCATCTGGCTTGAGCAGGCCCCGGCTGCTGAAAGCCGCAGTACCAATGCGCGGCAACACCATGGAATCGGCGAGCGGCAGATTGGTGACCAGCCCGGTCGTCATACGGTCTTCCGGGATGCGGCCAAGGCCGAGCGCCTGCACCTCGCGCGGCGAGAACCGCGTAACAGGTTTGCCGGCTATCGTCATCGCGCCGGCGTCGGGCGCGCGCGTGCCGGAAATCACCTCGGCCAGCGCCCGCTGGCCATTGCCGGAGACCCCGGCAATGCCGAGGATTTCGCCCGCGCGAACGGCAAGCGATACATCGCGCAGCGGCGTCCCCGAATGCCGTGAGGTGGAAATACCGTCGAGCGTCAGCACCGCCGCGCCTGGGGTCGAAGGTCCTCTTGCCGGCGGCACGATCTCATGGCCGCACATCAGCTGCGCCATTTCTGCCGATGTCGTGTTCGCCGGATCGTCGACACGGCCGGCGACGCGGCCGTGCCGCAATACGGTGCAGCGATGGGTGAGCGCCCGCACCTCGTTCAATTTATGCGAGATGAAGATGATGCCGAGCCCCTGCGCCGCCATCGAGCGCAGCGCCGAAAACAGCCCGTCGACCTCGCCCGGCGCCAACACCGCCGTCGGCTCGTCGAGGATCAACAGCCTGGCGCCGCGAAACAGCGCCTTGACGATTTCGAGCCGCTGCTGCTCGCCGACCGACAGCGCGGAGACAGGCAGGTTGGGGTCCAGCGTCAGCCCATGCCGACGGCTGATGTCGGACAACCGGGCAAGTCCGCCGGCGCGGTCGATGCGGCCGGATTTGCCGGGAATGCCAATCAGAAGGTTTTCCAGGACCGTCAGCCTTGGCGCCAAATGAAAATGCTGGTGCACCATGCCGATGCCGGCGGCCAGCGCATCGGCCGAACTGGTGATCCGCACGGTCTTGCCCTGGATAAGAATTTCGCCGGCATCCGGCGCATAGGCGCCGAACAGCACATTCATCAGCGTCGTCTTGCCGGCGCCGTTTTCGCCCAGCAGGCCGAGGATCTCACCTGGGGCGACGCTTAGATCGACAGCCTCATTCGCCTTGACGGCGCCGAAGCTCTTGGTGATGGCGCGCATTTCGATGAGAGGGGCGGACAAAGGTGCTCCTGCGGAGGGCTGCGCGAGTCTTCACCCTCCCCCTTGTGGGGAGGGCCGGCTTACGATCGCAGCGAAGCGTAGATCGGAAGACGTAGATCGGAAGACAGGGTGGGGGTGCGGCCCCGAAGCCCCCCCCCCCGACCCGCTTCGCGGATCGACCCTCCCCACAAGCGGGAGGGTAAAAAGCGCCTAATCCGAAACCGGCGTGTTCTCATCCACATCCACCCGGAAATTGCCTTCCAGGATCTCGGCCTTCTTCTTCTCGACCAGATCCTTCACATCCGCCGGCAGCGTCTTGTCGAATTTATGGTAGGGCGCCAGGAACGACCCGCCCTTGGCCATGCGCGAGAAATCGCCATAATCCTGCGCGGTGAAGACACCGGCCTTGACCAGCTTGATCGCCTGCTCGACCGTCGGATACATGTCCCAGACCGGCCCGGTTATGACAGTGTCGGGGCCGAGGCTCGACTGGTCGGACATGTTGGAGATGGCGAGGATCTTCTTGTCCACCGCCGCCTCGATGACGCCGAAGCGCTCCGCATAGATGACATCGACGCCGGCATCGATCTGGGCGACCGCCGCTTCCTTGGCCTTGGGCGGATCGAAGAACGAGCCAATGAAGGCGACCTTCTTCTTGATGTTGGGATTGACCTCCTTGGCGCCGGCAAAGAAGGCGTTGACCAGCCGGTTCACTTCCGGAATGCCCATGGCCGCCACCGCGCCGATCGTGCTCGACTTCGACATCTTGCCGGCGATCATGCCGGAGAGATAGGCCGGCTCGTGGATCCAGTTGTCGAAGACGCCGAAATTGGGCTCGGCCGGGCCGGCGCCCGAGCCGAACAGCCATGCCGTCTTCGGGAACTGCTTTGCCGTGCGGCGCGATTCACGCTCGGCGGCGAAGGCGTCGCCCAGCACCAGCTGGTACCCGCCTTGCGCATATTCGCGCATGACGCGGCTGAAATCGGCGGTCTGCACCTTTTCCGACCATTTGTATTCGATGCCGAGTTCCTTCTCGGCCTTCTGCAGGGCGACGTGGATCTGGTTGTCCCACGGCTCCTCGATCGGCGTGGCGAAGATCGCCGCCACCTTCAGCTTCTTGTCCTTGGCGAAGGCTGCACCCGGCAGCATGGCTGCGGCCAGGCCAAGTGCGCCGAGTTCCAGCACGTCGCGCCGCGACAGGCCGGTCGATTGCGATTTGTTTTTCCGGTTTTCCATCTAGTGCCCCTCTGTTTGACAGCCGTGTCGAGCCGGCTGTTCCGAAATCAGACGCGGAACTATGGAACGGGTACGGACTTTTGTCCACATGGTCAAATTTGGCGGTGTCGCTGGCATGAGCCGGCGCTAGCGTACCGCCTTCTCGCCACCGGCTACGGTGATGACGCCGACGATGATCAGCCCGGTCAGCAACAGCCGAACGCCGGCGCTGACGCCGAACGTGTTGAGCATGGTCAGAAGCAGCACCAGGAACAGCGCCGCGCCCCAGACACCGGGAACATTGGCCTTGCCGCCGGCGACCGAGGTGCCGCCGATGACGACGACGGCGATCGAGGCCAGCAGGTACTCGTTGCCGATATCGACATTGGCGCCGCGGAAATAGCCGGCGAGCAGCGCCCCGTCCATGCCGCCGAGCGCGCCCGACAGCGTGTAAGTGAGGAAGCGGGTGCGGCCGACATTGACGCCGGCAAGCCACGCGGCGCGGATGTTCTGGCCGATCGCCAGCACCGAGCGGCCATAGATCATGCGCTGCAAGGCGATGGCCGCACCGATGGTGAACAATACGGTAAGGATCGCCAGCACTGGAATGCCCAGGATTTGCCAGTTGGCAAAATCGGCAAAGCCGGGCGGCGGCTTGATCTGCAGGCCACGCCCATAGCTGATGTCGATCGACTGGATGATGAAGCTGGCCGACAGAGTGGCGATGATCGGCGGGATCCTCAGCGCCCAGATCAGGAGATAGTTGACGGCACCGATGGCAGCGCCGCAGGCGAGCGCGGCGAGCAGCCCGACCACGATCATGGAATCGCTGCCGCCCATGACCTTCATGGCGACGGCGCTGGCGAGCCCGATATTGGCCGGCAGCGACAGGTCGACATTGCCTGGCCCGAGCGTGATGACGAACATTTGGCCGACTCCGACGATGACGGTGAACACCGCCAGCGACAGTGCCGCCGTGACCATGCCACCGCCGCCATAGCCGCCGGTGAAAGCGATGGTCGCCAGCCAGACGGACATCGCGCCGATGAACGACCATATCCAGGGTTTGGCGGCCAGCGATTTCACAAATGTCATCGCTATCTCTCCCTGCGACTGATCAGGACGCGGGCTGCCAGCACGATGATCAGGATGGCGCCGTTGGCGGCGACCTGCCAATCCGGCGGAATGTGCATGAAGGTGAGCAGAGGCGATGCCGCCAGCGCCAGTGTCAGCGCGCCGAGCACGGCGCCAATCGGCGATACCCGGCCGCCGACGAACTCGCCACCGCCGAGGATGACGCCGGCGATCGCCAGCAGCGTGTAGCCATTGCCGATATTAGCGTCGGCCGAGGTGGTGATGCCGATCAGCGCCATGCCGGACAGAACGCCGAACAGGCCGGTCAGCGCAAACAGCACGATCTTGGTGCGCAGCAGCGACCAGCCAGCGCGCCTGAGCGCCGCCGGATTGCCGCCGGATCCCCGCAGGATAACGCCATAGGAGGTGCGCATCAGCCCAAAATGCACCACCGCTGCGATCGCCAGCGCGGCGATGATAGGGAACGGAATGAAGGGCGGCTTGAAGGCCATCAGCGACAAGAGCCAGTCCGGCGCCTTGCCACCGGGCTTGGGCAGCACCAGAATGGCAAGCCCCTGCCAGACGAAGCTCATGCCCAGCGTCACCACGATCGACGGCAGATTGCGCAGATGGATCAATGCGCCCAGCAGTGCATAGACCCCGATGGCGCCGAGCAGGATGACCACGCCGAGCAGCGGCGCGTCCTTCAGCCAGGTCGCGGTGACGCAGCCGACAAAGCCGACAAAGGTGCCGATCGACAGATCGAGCTCGTTGCCGGCGATGACGAACATCTGGGCGATCGTCGCCAGCGCGATCGGGATCGCCAGGTTGAGCATCAGGCTGAAGCCGAAATAGCTGATGGCGCGTGGGTTGAGCCAGGCGATGGCGATAACCACCAGCGCCAGCGACAGCGCCGGCAACAGGCTGCGCAACAGGCGCGCACGGGCGGGACTGCTGCGCGGCGAGGTCGTCGGGCCGGGAGCGACTGCCGTCATCTCAGGCCGCGTCGCCGAATGAGGACTGGATGATCTTTTCCTCGGTCAGCTCGTCGCGCGTGAGATTGGCGACGATGCGGCCGTTCTTGAAGACATGGATGTGGTCGCAATTGTCGAGCTCTTCGGTCTCGGTGGTGTACCAGAGGAAGGTCCGGCCCTTGGCCGCCTCCTCGCGCACGAGATCGTAGACCTCGAGCTTGGTGCCGATGTCCACGCCGCGCATCGGATCGTCCATCAGCACGATCTGCGCATCGGAACCCAGTGCGCGGGCAAACAGCGCCTTCTGCTGGTTGCCGCCGGACAGCGAGAAGATGTTGTTGGTCATATCAGGCGTGCGGATGCCGATCTTCTGCTTCCAGAACTCGGCAAGCTCGGCCTCGCGCTGCGGCGAGATCAGCAACCCTTTGCGCAGCCGCGCCAGCGAGCGGATGCCGATGTTTTCGGCAATAGACCATTGCGGGAAAATGCCGTCCGATTGGCGGTCTCCGGCCACCAGCGCCACCGGGGCGGTCACCTCGATATCAAGCCTTCTACGCGTCGCGGCGGCAAAGATCGCCAGCAACAGGTCGGTCTGGCCATGGCCGGCAAGCCCGGCAAGCCCGATGATCTCGCCGGCGCGAGCGACAAGCTCCTTGCCGTCCTGCTGCCGCTCGGGCCGCGCCCGCACCCTGAGCGGGCCCGCCGCCGGCCTGGCGGCGATCTCCGCCGCGATCTTCTCGCGCGCTTCCGCGCCACCCATGGTGGTCACCAGCCGGTCGCGGTCGAACGCTTTTGCAACGTCCGTGGCGACCACCTTGCCGTCGCGCATGACCACGATGCGATCGGCATTCTGCAGCACCTCGCCCAGCACATGCGAGATCAGGATGCAGCTGCCCCCGGTGGCTACGAAACGGCGCACGAAGGCAAGCAGCTGGCCCGCAGTATGCGCGTCCAGCGAAGAGGTCGGCTCGTCGAGAATGACCAAGTCGAGCGGATCGCGCGTCACCGTGAAGGCGCGCGCCACCTCGACCATCTGCCGCCGGCCGATGGAGAGATCGCCGGCAATGTCGTCTGCCGAGATGCCGTGATCCGGAAAGATTTCGTCCAGCTTGGCCGCGATGAGAGCGCCCGCCTTGCGCCGCCAGCCGAAGCCGGTGAGCGCCGGATGATTGATGCGGGTGTTCTCGGCGATGCTGAGGTTCGGGCACAGCGACAGTTCCTGGAACACGCAGCGTATGCCGAGTTTCAGCGCGCGCGCCACCGAGTAGTCGGTTTCGGCATTGCCACGCACCGCGATCTCACCGCCATCGGACTGCAGCGTACCGGCCACCATATGCATCAGCGTCGACTTGCCGGCGCCGTTGTGGCCGACCAGCCCGACGCATTCGCCTGATGCGACATGAAAATCGACGCCGTTAAGCGCCCGAACGGCGCCGAAATGTTTTTCGGCGCCGTTCAGCCTGATGATGTCCAAATGGGCGGCGCCGAATTGTTTTTCGGCGCCGCCCAGTCTGATGATGTCCGTATTGGCCTCAGGCATGCTCAACGATATCCGGTTGGTCATGCCGCTGGCAATGAATGCAATGCATCACTTGATATTGGCTTTGATCGCCGCGATTGCGTCTTCCTGGCTGTATTCGTGGGTGGCGACGCCGCCCTCCTTGATTTTCGGCAGCTCGGTCTCGAAATTGTCCTGGGTAAAGGCGAGATACGGCACCAAAAGGTCATGCGGAATGTCCGTGCGGCCATCGAGCACCTGCTGCGCCACCCAGAAGGCCAGCGACGACACGCCGGGCGCGATCGAGGCCGACCAGGTCTGGTAGCCATCCTTGTCCTTCTGCTCCTTCCACCATTTCAGCTCGTCCTGGCGGTTGCCCATGATGATGGTCGGACGCGGCTTGCCTGCGGCGGCAAAGGCTTGTGCCGCGCCATAACCGTCACCGCCCTGGTCGACGATGCCGACGATGTCGGGCAACGAAGGCAGGATCGTCGCGACCGCCTTCTGCGCCGTCGTCTGGTCCCAGTCGCCGGTCACCGAACCGACGATCTTGAACTCGGGATGGGCGGCGACGCCTTCGAGGATGCCGGCATGGATGGCATCGTCGATCGAGGTGCCGGCAAGGCCGCGGATTTCCAGCAAATTGCCGCCCTTGGGCTGGAACTTGGCCATCTGCTCGACTTCCTGCTTGCCCATGTCCTTGAAGTCGACGACGACGCGGTAGGCGCAAGGTTCGGTGACGGTCCCGTCGAAGGAGACGACGACGATGCCGGCATCGCAGGCCTGCTTGATGGCGCCGTTCAGCGCATCCGGCGATGCGGCATTGATGACGATGGCGTCATAACCCTGCAGGATCAGGTTCTGCACCTGGGCAGCCTGGGTCGGCACTTCCTTGTCGGCGGTGGTGAAGATGTCGGCGGCGCCGACGATCTTATCCTCCACCGCCTTCTTGGTGACGATGCCGTAGCTGTCGAGCATCGCCTGGCGCCACGAATTGCCGGCGTAATTGTTGGAGAAGGCGATCTTCTTGCCGCTGGTGTCGGCAAGCGCCGTGCCCGAGGCGAGCATCGCCGCCAGAGCGCTCAGGACGAGCAGTTTCTTCATGTCATAATCCTCCCATGGATTGTCGGCCCCGCCGACTGTTGCTGATGGTTTTGGCTTTGGCTGCCTGTTTTTTATCTATTGTCAGACAAATGCAGATGAGCTCGCTTGTCAACTGCGATCGGTTACGCCTTGGCGATCAACTTCAGGTGCGATGATTGAAAAGCCTTCGCCTGCTGGTCTAGGGAAGGGCCCAGGAGACCATGCATGGCAGCGACGCCGCCGACCCTTCCCCCCAGTGCACCCAAAAGAATGGGCGCGCCCGGAATTCCGGCGCGCTGGACGTCAAGCGCCAAGAGCGGCGTAGGTGCCGCGCTTTCAACGGCGAGTCGCGTCTGGTTCACGCTCAGCCATGGCATCGTCAATGAAGTCTACTATCCCGGCCTCGACAGCGCCTGCACGCGCGACATGGGACTGCTGGTCACCGGCCTCGGCGGCTGGTTTTCCGAGGAGAAGCGTGACGCCACGCATGCCATCGAGCCGTTCGAGGAAGGCGTGCCCGCCTACCGGCTGGTCAACGCGACGGCGCGTTACCGGATCGAAAAGCGCATCCTGGCGGATCCGGCGCGCCCGGCCCTGCTGCAGGAAATCAGCTTCACGGCACTCGAGGGCGTGGCCACGGACTACCGCGTCTACGCCCTGCTGGCGCCGCATCTGGTCAATGCCGGCATGGGCAACACCGCCTGGATCGGCGAGCACAAGGGCAAGCCGATGCTGTTTGCGTCCGGGCACGGCGCCTGCTTGGCGCTTGCCTCCTCGCTGCCCTGGGGCGACTGCTCGGCCGGCTATGCAGGCTTTTCCGACGGCTGGCAGCAACTCAGCCGCGCCGGCCGGCTCGATCCGACCTGCCAAAGCGCGGAGGACGGCAATGTCGCGCTGACCGGCGAGATCGGCTTTTCTTTAGCCAACAGCGAAGCCTTGCTTGCGCTTGGGTTTGGGGCGACGCCGGATGAAGCGGCCGAAAACGCCGCCGCCAGCCTGAAACGCGGTTTTGAGCCGGCGGCAAAGGCCTATGTCGCGAAATGGCGGAAATGGCAGGCAGGCCTGACGCCGCTCGACCACCATGATGCATCCGGCCTCAACACCTACCGCGTCAGCACAGCGGTGCTGGCGACGCACCTGTCGCTGGCGAGGCCCGGCGCGGCCGTTGCCAGCCTGTCGATCCCGTGGGGAGCGAGCAAGGGCGACGACGATCTTGGCGGCTATCATCTGGTCTGGCCGCGCGACCTTGTGGAAACCGCGGGCGGCTTGCTCGCCGCCGGCGATCCGGCGCAGGCGCTTGAGATCCTCGCCTATCTCCGTTCCATCCAGCAGCCGGACGGCCACTGGCCACAAAATGTGTGGCTCGACGGCTCGCTCTATTGGCCGGGCATCCAGATGGACGAATGCGCCTTCCCACTGCTGCTTGCCGATGCGCTGCACCGCGCCGGCCACCTGCCGCGCGCCAAGCTCGCCGCCTTCATGCCGATGGTCGAGAAAGCAGCGTCCTATGTCGTGCGCAATGGTCCCGTCACCGGGCAGGACCGCTGGGAAGAGGATGCCGGCTACAGCCCATTCACGCTCGCCGTCGAAATATCGGCACTGCTTGGCGCCGCCGATCTGTTCGACGTTGACGGCAAACCGGAGCCGGCTAACTATTTGCGCGAGGTCGCGGATTGCTGGAACGACCAGATCGAGCGCTGGACCTATGTCAGCGGCACACCGGCGTGCCACGAGGCTGGCGTCGACGGCTACTACATCCGCATCGCGCCGGCCGACGGTTCAGGCGCCGCATCGCCGAAGGACGGCTTCGTACCGATCAAGAACCGTCCGCCGGGCGATACCGACAAGCCGGCCGAAGCGATTGTCAGCCCGGACGCGCTGGCGCTAGTCCGCTTCGGCCTCAGGGCCGCGGACGATCCGCGCATCGTCGGCACGGTCAAGATCATCGACGCGCAACTGCGCTGCGACCTGCCGCAAGGGCCTCTATGGTACCGCTACACCAGCGACGGTTATGGCGAACACGCCGACGGCGCCCCCTTCGACGGCAACGGCCCGGGCCCCCCCTGGCCGTTGCGGGCCGGCGAAAGCGCCCACTACGAGCTGGCCGCCGGTAACAAGGACAAGGCGGCAAGCCTGCTCAGGACATTCGAGGCTTCGGCTGGTGTGGGCGGTCTGCTGCCGGAACAGGTCTGGGACGGCGCCGACATACCGGAGCGCGAATTGTGGCTGGGCAGGCCGTCGGGCAGCGCCATGCCGCTGGTCTGGGCGCATTCGGAACACATCAAGCTGTTGCGCTCGCTCCGCGACGGCGCCGTCTTCGACATGCCGCCGCAAGGCGTCAAGCGCTATGTCAGGGACAAGACCGGCTCGCCGCTGAGGATATGGCGCTTCAACAACAGGCTGCGCACCCTGGAAGCCGGCAAGACGCTGCGGGTTGAACTGCTGCAGCCGGCACTGATCCGCTGGAGCGGCGACCAGTGGCAGACCAGCCATGAAATCAACACGTCCGTGAATGTCTTTGGGGTCCATATGGCGGATCTGCCGGTGACCGATATTCCGCGAGGTAATACGATCGTCTTCACTTTTTTCTGGCCCGACGGCGACCGTTGGGAGAATGTCGACTTCACCGTCGGCATTGAGAACTAACTCGCCAGCAATTTCTTTCCTCAAGCGACTAGGACAACACCATGCAGATCGGAATGATGGGACTGGGCAGGATGGGCGCCAACATGGTGCGCCGCCTGATGCGCGACGGCCATGAATGCGTCGTCTACGACATCAACCCGGCAAGCGTTGCCGCCCTGGTTGCCGATGGCGCCATCGGCGCCGCCTCCATGGAAGAGTTCGTCGGCAAGCTGTCCAAGCCGCGTAGCGCCTGGCTGATGCTGCCGGCGGCGATCACCGGCAGGATCGCCGACCAGATGGCAGCATTGATGGAGCCCGGCGATATCATCATCGACGGCGGCAATTCCTATTATCACGACGCTGTCGACCAGGCGGCCGAGCTCGCGGCCAAGGGCCTGCACTATGTCGATGTCGGCACCAGCGGCGGCGTCTGGGGCTTGGAGCGCGGCTATTGCCTGATGATCGGTGGCCCCGACACGGCGGTCAAACACCTCGACCCGATCTTCGCCACGCTGGCGCCCGGCGCCGATGTCGGCGCCACGCCCGACAAGGCGGGTGGAACCGCACCCTTTGGCTACCTGCATTGCGGACCGAGCGGCGCCGGCCATTTCGTCAAGATGATCCATAACGGCATCGAGTATGGCGTCATGGCCGCCTATGCCGAAGGCATGAACATTTTGAAATCGGCAAATGCCGGCAAAAGACAGCGCACGGCGGACGCCGAGACCAGCCCTTTGGAAAACCCGCAATACTATCAGTTCGACATCGACCTGCCGCAAGTGGCCGAGGTCTGGCGCCATGGCAGTGTGATCGGCTCGTGGCTGCTCGACCTCACCGCCGGCGCACTGAAGAGCGACCCGGCATTGGCCCAGTTCGGCGGCCGCGTCTCCGATTCCGGCGAAGGACGCTGGACGCTGAAGGCGGCGATCGACACCGGCGTGCCGGCGCCGGTTCTGTCCTCGGCTTTGTTCGACCGCTTCTCCTCGCAGGGCGAATCCGAATTCGCCGACAAGCTGCTGTCGGCCATGCGCTATGCCTTTGGCGGCCATGTCGAAAAGCCGAAGGCCGGCAAGTGAAGGCCGCAGGGGAGACTCGCAAGATGAGCCCGGAACGGTCCGACACGCTGGTGCTCTTCGGAGCAACCGGCGACCTTGCCCACAAGAAGATATTTCCGGCCCTCTACCAGATGGTAGCCAAGGGGACGCTGACCGAGCCGGTGATCGGCGTCGCCTTCGATGCCTGGGACATCAACCAATTGCAGGCGAGGGCCCGCGACGGCATCGTCAACGCTCTCGGCAAGATCGACGAAAAGATCTTCGCCAAATTCGCCAGTCTGCTGCGCTATGTCAGCGGCGACTACCGCGACGGCGCGACCTTCGAGAAGCTGAAGACGGCGCTCGGCTCGGCGCAGCGGCCGCTTCACTATATGGCGGTGCCGCCGACCATGTTCGAGACCGTCGTCCAGGGGCTGGAGCAATCCGGTACCGCGCATGGCGCGCGGCTGATGGTGGAAAAGCCGTTCGGCCACGATCTCCAATCGGCGCGCTGGCTGAACCGCGTGCTGCATCTGGTGTTCGAAGAGCAGTCGATCTTCCGCATCGACCACTATCTCGGCAAGGAGGCGATCCAGAACCTGCTCTATTTCCGCTTTGCCAATTCCTTTCTCGAGCCGATCTGGAACCGCAACTTCGTCGAAAGCGTACAGATCACCATGGCCGAGGACTTCGGCGTTGAAGGCCGTGGCAAATTCTATGACGATGTCGGCGCTATCCGCGACGTGATCGAGAACCATCTGCTCAACATCCTTTTGCTGCTCGCCATGGAACCGCCGGTCGGCCGCTCGGCCGACGATCTGATCGACGAGAAGGTGCAGGTGCTGCGCGCCATCCGCACGCTGACCAAGGACGACGTCGTGCGCGGCCAGTTCACCGGCTACCTCGCTGAACCCGGCGTGAAGCCGAACTCGCCGGTCGAAACCTTTGCCGCGGTGCGCTTCATGGTCGACACCTGGCGCTGGCAGGACGTGCCCTTCTTCATCCGCACCGGCAAGAACATGCCGGTGCATGTGACCGAAGTGATCGTGCGGCTGAAGCGGCCGCCGCTCGACGTCTTCGATCCGATCAAGCCCAGCGACGCCAATTACGTGCGCTTCCGCATCGACCCGCAGGTGGCGATCTCGATCGGCGCGCAGCGCAAGGCGCCCGGCGACGACATGGTCGGCGAGCAGGTCGAGCTCACCGCGCTGGACGATTCGAAGGGCGACATGCCGCCCTATGAGCGGCTGATCGGCGATGCCATGAACGGCAATGGCCAATTGTTCACCCGCCAGGATGCCAGCGAGCTTGCCTGGCGCATCGTCGGCCCGGTGCTGGGCGACACCACGCCGCCGCATATGTATGAGCCGAAGACCTGGGGGCCTGCCGACGCCATGGCCAGCTTCGGGCCGCCCAACGGCTGGATCAATCCGAGTTGAGCAATTCCAGGAAAAGTGCGAGCGGTCTTTCCGTCCGAAATTGGGTAAAAACAAAGAGTTGGAGCATTCCCCCGTTTCCCTGAAACGCGGGAATGCGCCAAGTGAGCGGAGGAAACGACATGGCCAAGGCAGCCAGGCCCGCGAAGGCCAAGGCGGAACCGATCGTGCTGACGATCGATGTCGGCGGCTCGCACGTAAAAATCCTAACCAGCGCAGGCGGCGAGATGCGCCGGGCCGATTCCGGACCGGACCTGACGCCGCAGCAGATGGTCGCCACGGTGAAGACGCTGGCCGAAGGGCTGGCCTATGACGTGATCTCGATGGGCTATCCCGGCCCGGTCGAGCACAACAGGCCTTCGCTCGATCCCGCCAATCTCGGCAAGGGCTGGGACGGCTACGATTTTGCCGCCGCCTTCGGCAAGCCGGTCAAGGTCGTCAACGACGCGCTGCTGCAGGCGATCGGCAGCTACGATGGCGGGCGCATGCTGTTCCTCGGCCTCGGCACCGGCCTGGGCGCTGCGATGATCCTCAACAATGTCGGCCAGCCGATGGAACTGGCGCATCTGCCGTACCGCAAGGGCGGCAGTTTCGAAGATTATGTCGGCGAGCGCGGCCTGGAGAAATACGGCAAGAAAAAATGGCGCAAATACGTTTTCGACGTCGTCGGGCGGCTGCGTGCGGCGCTGCAGCCGGATTATGTCGTCATCGGCGGCGGCAATGTCGACAGACTGGATGAATTGCCCGCCACATCCAGGCGTGGCGACAATACGCGCGCCTTCGAGGGCGGTTTTCGACTATGGCGCGACAAGGCGCTGATCGTCTGATAGTATTAAAATTCAGTATAGTTGTTCAAAATGACGTGTGGCGCGATACGAAGTCATTGCGTTACGCAGATTTGGCGATTAGATCGGTGGCACCGGATGGAATCATCTGGCGCAACCGCACATATGCGGCAAGACAAATGACTAGAGCGGATTCCGGCTCCGCTGGGACCGCTCTGGGAGTTTCCGCCACCCCCCTAGCGACGGAGAGATAAATTGGCCGACGACAGCAACGACTCTGACAAGGACATCGACCTGCTCGAGCTTACCGCCCATATCGTGTCCGCTTACGTCGAGAAGAACCGCTTGCCCGTTGCCGGCCTGAGCGATCTCATCGCCAGCGTTGCGGCGTCGATCGGCGGGCTCAGCCAGCCGCCGGCCCCAGTGGCGGCGCCGCAGATCCCGGCCGTCAATCCCAAGCGGTCGGTGACGCCGGATTACATCATCTGCCTCGAGGACGGCAAAAAATTCAAATCGCTGAAGCGCCATCTCGGCGTCCATTTCAACCTGACGCCGGAAGCCTATCGTACCAAATGGGGCCTGCCGGCCGACTATCCGATGGTTGCCCCCAACTACGCGGCGTCGCGCTCCGAGCTGGCCAAGTCGATCGGCCTCGGCCGCAAGGCTGCAGTGGCCGCGCCGGCGAAAGCCAAGGGTCGGAAGGCCAAGGTTCCGGCCTGAGTGGGATCAGCGCCTCGGCCCTGAGCCAATCGTTTGGACGACTGGAACAGAAGCCTGCCGGCGAATGAGCCTTGGCAGGCTTCGTGCTTTTATGGCTTGTACCTCTGAGTGTCAGGACTTTGGGGGAGCAGCCATGAACTACGCCAGAATGGTGATCGAGAAAGAGGCGCCGGAGGAATACGGCTACGATCGCATTCGGTTCAATCTCTCCGAAAGCTCGATCGCCGATCAGAAACTCTCCGACGTCGGCCTGTCGCTGCCGGATCTCACGCTGTTCTACGGCGAGCATCGCGGCGACAAGGAGTTGCGGGCGCTGATCGCGGCGCAGGATTCCGGCATTTCGCCTGACGATGTTCTGGTGACCGCCGGTGCGGCGGGCGCGCTCTTCATCATTTCGACCTCGCTTCTGTCGGAGCGCGACCACCTTGTCGTCGTCCGGCCGAACTACGCCACCAACATCGAGACCCCCAAGGCGATCGGCTGCGCCATCTCCTATGTCGATCTCGATTTCGACGCAGGCTTTGCCATCGATTTCGGCCGCGTCGCCGCCAGCATGCAACCGAACACCAAGCTGATCAGCGTCACCTGCCCGCACAACCCGACCGGCACGATGATGGGCCGGGCCGATCTCGACGCGCTGATTGCGCTGGCCGAAGCGAGCGGCTGCCATCTGCTGGTCGACGAGACCTATCGCGACCTCTCCTATGGACAGCGCCTGCCGGCGGCGGCTTCTCTCAGCCCCAAGGCGATCAGCGTCTCGTCGCTGTCGAAAGCCTTCGGCATTCCCGGCATCCGCATTGGCTGGCTGATCACCAGCGATGCCGAACTGCAGGAGCGCTTCCTCGCCGCCAAGGAGCAGATCGGCATTTGCGGCAGCGTCATCGACGAAAGCATTGCGCGCGGCATGCTGGAGCGCCGCGACGCTTTCTTGGGCGCGCTGCTGCCCGAGATGGCGAAACGCCGCGACATCGTGCAAGACTGGATCGACCGCGAGCCGCTGGTCGACTGGGTGCGGCCACAAGGCGGCGTCGTCGGATTTCCAAGGCTCAATGTCAGTCCAGACTTCGACCTCGACCGTTTCTACGTCAATCTGCTGGAAGGCCACGGCACCTATGTCGGTCCCGGCCACTGGTTCGATATGCCCAAGCGCTTCTTCCGCGTAGGTTTCGGCTGGCCGAAAGAGGCGGAATTACAGGGCGGCCTCGACGCCATCTCCGCCGCGCTGAGGCAGTAACGTCCGCGTGCAATCGGGCGAGCGGCTTGAAAACCGCTTGATCCAGGCCCGATTTTCACGCATACGCGCCCCGAACTTTGATAAGTTTCATTGGCCGGAACAGCGCCGATTTCCGGGAAGTGCCCCGCCGGCCAATGCAAGCAACGGGGCCTGTATCCATGACATCCCATTCCCATACACCGCCTGACCGGCGCTACGCCGCCTTCCGCCATCGCTCCTTCCTGAGCTATTGGGCGGCGCGTTTCCTGACCACCTTCGCCACCATGATCGTGTCCGTCGCCGTCGGCTGGCAGATCTATGATCTGACGCGCGATCCCTTCGATCTCGGCATTGTCGGCATCGTCCAGTTCCTGCCGTCGCTGCTGCTGGTGCTGGTCACCGGCGTTGTCGCCGACCGTTTCGGCCGCCGCCTGATCATGGCGCTGGCGACGGTAGTCGAGGCAGGTTGTGCGCTTGTCCTGTTGTACTTCACGCTGCGCGGTCTCGTCAGCCCGCTGCCGATCTTCATCGTGCTGGCTATGTTCGGCCTGGCGCGCGCTTTTTATGGGCCGGCCTCGTCGTCGCTGTTCGCCAACCTTGTTCCGCCGGAAGATTTCGGCAATGCGATCGCCTGGAACTCGTCCGCCTGGCAAACGGCGACCATTGTCGGCCCGGTCGCCGGCGGCCTGCTCTATGGCGTCTCGGCCGAAGCCGCTTACGCCGTTGCCTCCGTGCTGATGCTGGTGGCCGGTCTGCTGATCTTCACCATTCCGAAACCGGCGCAGCAGAGCGCCACCGACAAGCCGACGATGGAGACGCTGTTTGCCGGCTTCCGCTATATCTGGAGCGAGAAGATCGTCCTGGGCGCCATCTCGCTCGACCTCTTCGCCGTGCTTCTGTCCGGTGCCTCGGCGCTGCTGCCGGTCTATGCCCGCGATATTCTGGAACTCGGCCCGTGGGGCCTCGGCCTGCTGCGCTCGGCGCCCGGCATCGGCGCCATCTGTGTCGCGGTCTGGCTTGCCGGGCATCCGCTGCGCGACAATGCCGGCAAGATCATGCTCGGCTTCGTCGCCGGGTTCGGCGCCTTCACCGTGCTGTTCGGCGTCTCGACCATCACCTGGCTGTCGATCCTGGCCCTTGCCGGCCTCGGCGCCACCGATATGTTCAGCGTCTATATCCGGGAGACGCTGATCCAGCTGTGGACACCCGACGAGGTGCGCGGCCGCGTCAACGCCGTCAACCAGGTCTTCGTCGGCGCCTCCAACGAAGTCGGCGAGTTCCGCGCCGGCACCATGGCGGCGCTGATCGGCACCGTGCCGGCGGTGGTGATCGGCGGCGTCGGTGCGATTGCCGTCGCCGGAATGTGGGCGGTGCTGTTTCCGCAACTGCGAAGGGTGCGGCATCTCAACAGCCGCAACTGATCGAGTAAGCCGCAGGATCCGGCGCTCGGTCCAAATCAGCTTGCGCCGATGACGGCTGAGATGGGCCGGAAGCGGATGGGCCGGTTCTGGGCGAACTAGCCAGATGGCGGGGCAGCCACAGGGTGGACATTTCAGTCCATATGGAAAATGATCATGTTGCCATGCACAATACTGCAGTGCTCTGGTCTCGACGAGAAACCTTAAATATAGAAGAGAACCACCCGACCTCCGGGTCCAGCTAGCGGGGACGCAAATGGACACTTCAGGGAATCGGCAATCGCATCGCGACGCAAGCGGGCGACCCAGCCGATCGGTCGGCTGGCTGGCCCGCTCCGCCGTCCCAGTGGCATTCCTGCTCGGCATGGCTTTCAGCAGCAACGCGTTTGCGCAGGACCAGCAACTGCCGGTGGTGACGGCGGCCAAGCCGGTGGTGCGTGAAATCGTCGAAGACGACGAGTTCGTCGGGCGCTTCGAAGCCGTCGACGAGGTCGCCATCCGTTCGCGCGTCAGCGGCTATCTGGACAAGATCAGCTTCCAGGACGGCGCACTGGTCAACAAGGGCGACCTGCTCTTCACCATCGACCAGCGTCCGTACCAGGCGGCCTACGATGCCGCCAAGTCGCAAGTAGACGTCGCCAAGTCCCTGCTCGAATTCTCCAAGATGCAGCTGGATCGCGCCGATGAACTCGCCAAGACTGGCAATATCTCGGCCGCGACGGTCGACGACCGCCGGCGGGAATACCTTTCGGCGCAGGCGCAGATGCAAGGCGCGACGGCTGCGCTGACGACGGCCAACCTGAACCTGGAGTTCACCGAGATCAAGGCGCCCTTGTCCGGCCGCATCGACCGCCGGCTGGTGTCGGTCGGCAACCTCGTGCAGCCGGATTCCACCTTGCTGACGACTATCGTCACGCGCGATCCGATCGACTTCTATTTCGACGTCGATGAGCGCCTGTATTTCAGCTACGCCCGCGACGCGAAGGAGCGCGGCGGCAGCATGCAGGAAGGCGCCGGCGGGCTCGAGGTGGTGGTTCGCGTCGCCGACCGCGCGGAGGCGGTATTCAAGGGCAAGCTCGATTTTGCCGAGAACCGGATCGACAACGCGACCGGCACCATGCGGGTGCGTGCAAGGTTTGCCAACGCCGACGGCGTTCTCCAGCCAGGCATGTTCGGGCGCATCAACGTGCCGGGGTCGCTGCCGCATAGCGGCGTCCTGGTGCCCGACGAGGCGGTCGGCGCCGATCAGGATCGCCGCATCGTGTATCTGGTGGATGAGGCCGGGATGGTGTCGGCGAAGCCCGTGCGCACCGGCCCGCTTCTCGACGGCTACCGGGTGATCCGCGCGGGCCTGACCGGCGACGAGACGATCATCGTCAACGGGCTGATGCACGCCAGGCCCGGCACCAAGGTGAAAGTCGAGATGGTGACGTTGCCGCCCAAGGTCGAGACCGCCGGGTTGCAGCAATGAGGTTCGCCCATTTCTTCGTCGACCGTCCGATCTTCGCATCGGTGGTTTCGATCGTCCTCCTGATCCTCGGCGGGATTGCTTATACCCAGCTGCCGATCGCGCAATATCCCGAGATCGCGCCGCCGACCATCGTCGTTCGCGCCCAGTACCCGGGCGCCGACGCCGAGACGGTCGCAGCGACGGTGGCAACGCCGATCGAGCAGGAGATCAACGGCGTCGAGGGCATGCTTTACATGTCGTCCTATTCGTCCGGCGACGGAGCGATGGCGCTGACCATCACCTTCAAGCTAGGCACCGATCTCGACCAGGCGCAGGTGCTGGTACAGAACCGCGTCTCGGTCGCCGAGCCGCGCCTGCCCGAAGAAGTCCGCCGCCTCGGCATCACCACCATCAAGAGCTCGCCCGACCTGATGATGGTCGTGCACATGCTGTCGCCCGACAATACCTACGACCAGCTCTACGTCTCGAACTACGCCCGCTCGCGGGTGCGCGACATATTGCTCAGGTTGGACGGCGTTGGCGACCTTATCATCTTTGGCGAACGCGAATATTCGCTGCGCATCTGGCTCGATCCGGAAAAACTGTCCGCCCTGGGGATGACCTCGGGCGATGTGGTGCAGGCGCTGCGCGACCAGAACGTCCAGGTGTCGGGCGGCTCCATCGGCGCGCCGCCGACCAAGACCGGCACGGCGTTCCAGTACACGGTCACCACGCAAGGCCGCTTCAACGACGCACGCGACTTCCGATACGTGATCGTCAAATCGGCCGAAGACGGCCGCCTGATCCAGCTGCAGGACGTGGCGCGCATCGAGCTCGGCGCCAAGGATTACGTCACCAACTCCTATCTCAACGGCAAACCGGCGGTGGCGCTCGCCATCTTCCAGCGGCCAGGCACCAATGCGCTCGCCGCAGCCGCGGAGATCCAGGACAAGATGAAGGAGCTTTCCCAGGACTTCCCGAAGGGATTGAGCTACGACATCGTCTACAATCCGACCGAGTTCGTCGCCGAGTCGATCCAGGAGGTCTACAAGACGATCCTCGAGGCGATGGTTCTGGTCATCATCGTCATCATCGTCTTCCTGCAATCGTGGCGCATGGCGATCGTGCCGATCGTGGCGATCCCCGTGTCGCTGATCGGCACGCTGGCGGTGCTTTACGCCGCCGGCTTCTCCCTCAACATGCTGACGCTGTTCGGCCTCGTGCTGGCCATCGGCATCGTCGTCGACGATGCGATCGTCGTGGTCGAGAACGTCGAGCGAAATATCGCCAGCGGGCTGGCGCCCAATCCGGCGTCGCATCTGACCATGGACGAAGTCGGCACGGCGGTCATCGCGATCTCGCTGGTGCTGATAGCGGTGTTCGTGCCGACAGCCTTCATTCCCGGCATTTCCGGGCAGTTCTACCTGCAGTTTGCGATCACCATCGCGGTGTCGACGGCGATCTCGGCATTCAATTCGCTGACGCTCTCGCCGGCCTTGGCCGCGCTGCTGTTCAAGCCGCACCACACTGCTGCGGCGCCGCCGCGCTTTTTCCTGGCGCGGTTCGGACGGGCGCTCGCCGACGGCTTCAATCGCGGCTTCGACAAGGTCGCCCATTGGTATTCGAGCATCGTGCGCGTGTTGGTCGGCTCGCGGATAGCGATCGCCGCCACGCTGGCCGTTTTCGCGGCCCTCATCTACGCCACGGTCTATATGGTTCAGACGGTGCCGCGCGGTTTCATTCCGTCGCTCGACCAGGGCTATGCGATCGTCGTCGTCCAGTTGCCGGACGGCGCCTCGCTATCGCGGACCGATGCGGTCATCCAGCAGGCGTCGCAGATCATCCAGAAAACGCCGGGCGTCGACTACGCGGTCGCCTTCGCCGGCTTCTCCGGCGCCACCTTTACCAATGCCAGCAACGCGGGCGTGATCTTCGCCAGGTTCAAGCCGTTTGACGAGCGACTGGAAGCCGGCCAGTCGGCGACCCAGGTCATCGGCAATCTGTTCGGCAGCCTGCAAAGCATCAAGGAAGCCTTCATTATCGCACTGCCGCCGCCGCCGATCCGCGGCGTCGGCAATGCCGGCGGATTCAAGCTGCAGATCCAGGAGCGCAACAGCGCCGACATGCGGCAGATCCTGGCGCTTGCCTATGAAATTGCCGGCAAGGCCAACAAGACGGCGGGGCTGACCGGCGTGTTCACCACTTTCTCCGCGTCCAGCCCGCAATTCTTCCTGGCGATCGATCGCGACAAGGCGCGCATCCTGAACGTGCCGATCCCCAACATCTTCGAGACGCTGTCTATCAATCTGGGTACCGCCTACGTCAACGACTTCAACGCTTTCGGGCGCGTCTACCAGGTGCGCGCGCAGGCCGACCAGGCGTTCCGCCTCGATCGCGCCGACATCTTGAAGCTGAAGGTGCGCTCGGCGACCGGCGCGCTGGTTCCGCTGGGCACGTTGATCGAGATCCGCGACGTCACCGGCCCGGCGCTGGTCCAGCGATACAACATGTACGTCTCGGTGCCGCTGCAGGGCAACGCCGCGCCCGGCGTTTCCACCGGCGATGCGCTTGCCAAGATGGAAGCGATCACGGCACAGACGTTGCCGGCCGGTACCTCCTACGAATGGACCGAACTCGCCTATCAGGAGCGCAACACCGGCAATGCCGCTGTCTATATCTTCGGACTGTCGGTGCTGTTCGTGTTCCTGGCGCTGGCGGCGCAATATGAAAGCTGGGTGCTGCCGTTCGCCATCGTGCTGGTGGTGCCGCTCGGCGTGCTCGCGGCGTTGCTCGGCGTGTCGTTCCGAGGGCTGGACAACAACATCCTCGTGCAGATCGGCCTCATCGTGCTGATCGGGCTTGCCGCCAAGAACGCGATCCTGATCGTCGAGTTCGCGCGGCAGGCCCAGGAACGCGGCCTGTCGGTGGCCGAGGCTGCCGTCGAAGCCTGCCGGCTCAGGCTGCGGCCGATCCTGATGACCGCCTTCTCGTTCATCCTCGGCGTCGTGCCGCTGATGATCGCGACAGGCCCGGGCGCGGAAATGCGCCAGTCGCTCGGCACCGCGGTGTTCTCCGGCATGCTCGGCGTCACCTTCGTCGGCCTGTTCCTGACGCCGGTGTTCTACGTCACGCTAAGGTCGCTGTTTTCACGGCGCAAGCCGCATGCCGAGGCCGAGCCTTCGGCACCGGCAGAGGTGCCGTCGGAGACGGCCGCCGAGTAGTGTTACACGGGCAGTTCGTGGCGCTGCCGACTATTTCGTTTTGGTGTTGAATTCACGGTTTGCGGCATAGTCGATAGTGAAGGTGCCCGCAGGAGCGCGAACGCCCTGCTTCACGTTGGATATGGTGACTGTCGAGGTAAGGCCCCTCTCGTCAGTCAGGGTCCATCTGCGTAGATCGAGCGATTCCCTGTCAAACACCATAGTGATATTCGAATTGCCGAAGGCCGACTTGTCGGCCAGCCTGATGATCACCTGGGCGCCATCGTCCTTGATACTTTTGAGGCGATTGCCGGAAAAGTTGACCTGATTGTCGAGGAGCAGCTTGAGCGGCGTCTTCGAGAGAGCATAAAGCCGCGATGTCTTGAGCTTCTTGTTATAGACCACCAAGGATTTTCCATCTGCAATTACGCTGACCCCTGATTGGCCTGCATAGTTGAACCGGATCTTGCCCGGCCGCTGGAGGAAAAATTTCCCTTTGGTCCTTTCCGCTCTTGGGCCCGACTGGACAAAGTCCCCGGACATGGACTTTACCGATGAGAAGTGATCGGCAATTGTCTTCGCTTCTACAGGTGCGGCCAAGGCCGCAGTCGAAAGTTCGGCGTTTATCGCGACAGCGCTGACAACGGCTAACCAGAAAGCCAGCAGTCTTTTGCTGTCATATGCCATTCAAGTTATCCTACCCCGAGCAGGCGCGTGATCGAAAGAGATCACGCGCCTTTGAGATCAGTAGCCGTCCGGGCACTGAGCAACGTAAACTCGACCGTTCCGACCGCGATATCTGCACTGGCCGGCTTCGCTGGCGTGCCCGATGACCGCCCCGGCCAGCGCTCCGACCGCACCGCCAACAACCGCCCCTTTTACCGGGTCGCCGGCCACTGCTGCGCCTACAGCTGCGCCACCCAAACCACCGACGGCAGCGCCTTGTTCGGTGCGGGAGCATGCCGCGAGCGGAATGAGTAGGCTTAAAATGAGCAGCGTCTTCTTCATTGGTTCTCTCCTGGGGCCGTTATTAGCCGAAGCTTAAATGCGCCACGGAGTTTTTCGATCCATCGGAGTGTTTGGGGCGCAATCCAAATCTGCGGGAACGGGCTAAGGTCCCGGATCCATCGTACACGCCTCCCACAGGTAAGTCGTCTTTGGGCAAGCTCGGCCGTTCAGAGTAGTTGGATTTTGCTCAATCCCTCAGTAGGCTTGCCGAAGATCAGGCTCAAAAATTCGCTCAGCCAGCGCTTGAGGTGCATATCCCAGATCAGCCGGCCGCCGAGATGGTCGCGGCCGGGCTGCGCGCCGGGCAATTCGAAACGGTGCTCGCCGCGCACCACCCAGCGCTGCATCATCAACCGGGTCAGTTCGCCATGGAACTGGATGCCCCAGGCATTGTCGCCATAGCGAAAAGCCTGGTTGGGGTAGGTTTCCGCCGTCGCCAGTAGCGTCGCATCCCTGGGCAGCGAAAAGCCTTCGCGGTGAAACTGGTAGACCATGTCGGGCCAAGGCAGCAGTTTCTTGCCGGCTTCGGTCGGCTTCAGCGGATACCAGCCGATCTCGACCAGCCCCTCGCCATGCCCCTCGACCTTGCCGCCGAGATGATTGGCCAGCATCTGCGCGCCAAGGCAGATGCCGAGGAAGGGCCGGTTCTCCTTTAGCGGAACATTGAGCCAGTTGGTCTCGCGGCGGACGAACTCATCTTCATCATTGGCGCTCATCGGCCCGCCGAACACCACGGCGCCGGCGTGTCCCTCCAGCGTCTCCGGCAGGCTGTCGCCGAGAGGCGGCCGGCGGATGTCGAGGTCGAAACCTTCCTCGAGCAGCATGTGGCCAACCCGGCCGGGGCTCGAAGTCTCCTGATGCAGCACGATCAGGATTTTTGGTTTCGAGCTCGGTCTGGGCGGCATGGAAAGGCAGACTCCTATTCGTCGCTCGACGTTCCGCTGGCGCCGGGCGCGGCGGCCGCCGCCTTGCGGCGCGCCTCGACGCGGTCGTGGCGCGCGACGCCGATCAGTTCGGCGACGCGCCAGACGGTGTTGTCCTCCAACTCGTGCAGTTCGCCATCGGCATAGACGATTTCCCACATCAGGCCGATGAAAGCCTTGCGCGCCTCGGCGTCGAGATGGCGCTTCAAGACGCTGGTGAAGGCATAGAGGTCGATCGCCTCATTGTCGGCGCGCTCGCCGGCGGCAGCCAACGCATCGAGTTCGTCGCCGCTGATCGAATAGCTCTGCGCCAGCACCTGCTTGAACCGCTCCCACTCGACATCCTGGCGCACGCCGTCGGCATTCATCACATGATAGAGCAAAGCCGACGCCGCAACGCGCGGATCGTCCGCATTGGCGCGAGCCCCAGCCCCGGAGGGCAGGTCTTTCAGAAAGGCCAGGACGCGTTCGAACATGGTGCTCACTTCACATTATTAGAGCATGATCTTTTCCAAAAACCGGTATCCACTTTTTGGGATCATGCTTCAGGGATCAAAACAGGCGGAAGCGGCGCGGTGACTTCTCCGCTTCGTCATCGGGGTCGACGCCGGGGTCGTCGGGCAGCCGCGCCAGTTCCTCGGCAGGTTCGACGGGTTCGGCGTCGTTTGGTATTGCGGCGAAAGCGGCGGCGGTGACCGGCGTGACCTGGTCATCGCCCACAGCGGGCTTCGGCTCGGTCGGCGCCTCGCTGATCGTCTTGGCAACGGCGGGATAATCGATCACTTCGGCTTCCTTTGTCGGCTTGGCGGGTGCCGCAAGCACCGGCACATCGGCTTCGTCTTCATGGCTGTCGATGAGCTGGCCCAGCCGCTCCATCGGTGCGCGCCAGGCGAAAGCGTCGAGCTTGCCGCTGACCGGCGATACCGGCGCCCAGCGTTCGGAGACGACGCCGTCGGCGACCCAGGCCGGATCGCGCGGCGCCCTGACCGCCTTGGACAGCAATTGCCTGATCTTGCCCTGGTCGCCGGTCTCTGCCTCCTCGATATCGGCCAGCAGCAGGTAAGCGCCTTCCCGGCGATCCATGCGGATCGCGGCTTCCGCCTCGCGGCGGGCGGTGGAAAAATCCTGCGCATCGAGCGCGGCGCGCGCCACCGTCATCGACGATTCGGCATTGTTGCGCTTCAGCTCCTGCAGCTTCTTCGCCCGGTTGAGACGATCGACCACGGCATCTCCCGGCCTTGCATGGGTGTAGAGCTCGGCGATCTCGGGATGCGGCTCCGCCTTCCAGGCTGCCTCAAGGATCTTCGAGCCTTTGCGCACATCGTTCTGTTTGAACAGAAGATTGGCGGCTGCAACCGCGGCCGGCGCGAAATCGGGCGCGAGCTTGTTTGCCTCGAGTGCCGCTGCCTTGGCTGCATTGGGGTCGCTGTCGGTCAGCGCCTGCGCCTTGGCGGTCAACAGCACAGCGCGGCGGCGATTGGCGGCGTCGCGTTCGATCTGCCTGGTCGACTTCTGCGCCTCCACCAGCTTCAGCGCGCCGTCCCAGTCGCCGCGCCCGGTCAGATCTTCCAGCGTCGATTCGGCGGCCCAAGCCAGTTGCGGTGCGACGGAAGCGGCGCGCCCGGCATAGTGACGCGCCGCGTTGCGGTCGCCGAGCCGTTCGGCTTCGAGATAGAGCCCGCGCAGGCCGAGCAGCCGCATTTCGGGGTCGTCGAGCATGGCCTCGAATTTTTCGCGCGCGCCCTCATGGTCGCCTTCGAGCAGCGAGGCTTGCGCTTCGAGCAGCTGGATCAGCGGCTCCTGGTCGGAGCGGATCAGCTTGGCGGCTTCCTTGGACTTCTTGCGGGCCAGCGCGCCATCGCCGGCGCCGGCTGCGATCATGCCGGTCGACAGCGCCTGATAGCCACGGTCGCGGCGGCGGACGCGGAAATAGCGCGAGATCGTGTACGGGCTGTTCCACAGCGACTTGATCAGCCACCAGACGATCATCACCGCTGCGACGACGGCAACGATCGCCACCGCCGCCACCATCAGGCTGACCTGGTATTGGTAACCGTTGAAGGTGACGACCATCTCGCCGGGACGATCGGCCAGCCAGGCAAAGCCGAGGCCGAGCGCGAAGACGGCGGCGAGAAAGATGAGAATGCGGATCATCGTGTCGTCCTCATGCCTTCATCGCACCTGCAATCAGCGCGTCGACCTGCGTCTCGACGTCGATGCGCGCCTTCAGTTTGCCGGCAAAGTCGGCGCCGGCAGCCTTGACTGGATCCGGCAGCATTGCGTATTCGCTGAGCGCCTTGGCGTAGTCGCCCTGATTGACCGCCACTTCGATGCGCGCCACGGTTTCCGGCGCGCCGGCGCCTTCGACGGCGCCGATCGGCCGAACCTTGACCAGCGATTCGGCGCTCGACAAAAGGTTCTGGAAGAAGCCGGCATTTTCATCGACCGGCGTCGCCGCCGCGACCATCGCATTGGCCGCGGCATCGGCCTCGCCGGCGATCTCGGTGCGGGTCGGGACGCCCTTTTCAGCGTAGGGACGCAGCGCCGCAATCTGCGGTGCATCGGGCGAGATCGCTGCGAAGGTCTCCAACTCGGCGGCGAACGGCGCGCCGCGGTCAAGCGCCGCCTTCAAGGCCGAAGCGGCGATGGCCATCGCGATCTTTGGCTGCGAGGCCTGCGCATCGACCTTGCCGGCGAGCTGCGTCACCGACTGCTCCAGCGCGGCGATCTTGCCTTCCTGCGTCTTGGCTGCCTCACCGGCCGATTTCACCAGTGCGTCGAGGCCCGCCAGTCTTTCATTGAGCGGCGCGAGATCGACGGGCGCTGCACCACTGGCCTGGCCAAGGGCGGCAACCGCCGTCTCGATCTGCTTGACCTTGTCGCCAAGCGCTGCAAGCCCGGCATTGTCGCCGGCGCCGCCCTTTTCGACCGCCGATTTCAGCGATGCGACATCGGCCTTGACCTGATCCAGCGCCGAAGACAGCCCGTCGACCTTGGCGGTTGCGGCGCTATTGCCGCTGGCTTCCCTGAGGTCGGCGATTTCGCGCTTCAGCGAAGCGATCTCGCCATTGACGCCGTCGAGCGAGACCGTGCCCGCCCCTGAGCCCGGAGCGCCAAGCATGCCGGCAAACTGCAGCCCGCCGGCGGCAGCCAGCGCGATGACACCGCCGATGATGCCGGCGGCAATGCCGCTCGTGCGCTTCGGTTGCGCGGCCATGGGCTGGTTCCTGGCTGTTCTTGGGGTTTCCTTGGGTGCACCCGGCTTGGGCGAGGCATCCTCGAAATTGTAGTCGGAGGTTCTGGCGCGCGGTGGCGCATCCGAAGCGGTGGGATAAGGCTGCTCCGCCTGGGTGGACGCCTTGGCATCGGCGCTTTCGGGAGCGGCCTGCGCCGCGGCATCGGAGTGCTCCCACGGCTCGAGATCGGCTTGATCGGCATGAACGGGCTCGTCAGGCGTCTCCGGCTGCGCATTGGCCATGGCAGCCGCATCCTCGGCCGCAACCGATTCTGCCGGGCCCCCGACGTCATCCGAGTTGGCGACATCCGTCTTGGCGGCATCCGCATCGGCAATGCGCGAGACAGCGCCGGGTTCGAGTTCGATGGTCACCGGCTCGCGGCGGCTTTTCGAATGTCGCATCTTCGGCGTCTTGACCATGCCTGGGCTCCGCAATCCTGCTTCGTCTGGGCGCCCGACGGCGCGTGATGGTTTGAAAAATGGTCTAGCACATCATCATCAGGTGAAAAGGGGCGGCGTGATGACACGGGGCTCAGTCGCCGCGGTGCAACAGCTCAAGCAGCGCCTCCTCCTGCGGTTCCCGCGCCATGCGTATTTTTTTGCCGGCGGCATTGTCAAATGCCGCTGCCACGCGCTCGGAGAGCGCAAAAGCCTGCATGTTTTCAAAGAGATCGCGCAGCCCCGCCCGGTTGGTCAAGGCCTGCAACGCTGCCGCCGCCTTGGCTGAATAGAGCAGCACCGCGTCGACCGCCTGATCGGACAGGCGTGCACGGATTTCATCATCGGAATAATCGAGCGAAATCGTGTCGTAGGTTTCGACGGTGCGGACCTCGACGCCGACCTTTCGCAGCCGCGCCTCGAAGGCCGGAAACCGCACGCGCCCTGTGAGATAGACGACCGCCTTGCCGGAAAGGCCGGCAGCAATCGCCTCGGCCAGCCGCTCGGCGTCGCCCGCCCCTTCGCTGACCGACAAGAACCCTGCCGAACGTGCCGCTTCAGCCGTCCTGCGTCCGACGGCATGGCAAGGCAAGGCGGCGAGCGCACGAATGAGTTCTTTCGGCGCATGCCGCACGGCATTGGCGCTGGTCACAGCGACGGCCACGGCATTGTCGCTCGCAGCATCGGCGCCAACCGGCAGTGTCACCGTTTCGGTCAGCGGCAGAAGGAGCGGCTCAAATCCCAATTCCTGCAGCCGCCGCATGGTTCGCGACGCCCCGGGTTGCGGCCGCGTCACCAGGACACGCATATCAGACCCAGCCGTCGAAGAAGGTTTCGCCCGCTTTGACCCGCACCATCCTGGCCGCGTCCGTGCCGATGTCAGCGGCATCCAGCGCCAAGCCTTCAGCCTTGACCTCATGCGATTGCGTGCCATCGGGCGAAATGATCAGCCCGGCGAAAACCAGCCTGCCGCCCGATATCGTCGCATAGCCGGCGATCGGCGTGCGGCAGGAGCCATCGAGCGCCGCCAGGAAGGCGCGCTCACAGGCCAGCGCCTGGCCTGTCGGCACATCATGGATGGCCACCAGCATCTTTTCGACCTCGCTGTCGCCGATGCGGGTTTCGATGCCGATTGCGCCTTGTCCCGGCGCCGGCGGAAAAGCATCGAGCGGCATCAGATCGGTGACGACATGGCCGAGCCCGAGCCGCTTCAGCCCGGCATAAGCGAGGATCGTGCCTTCGGCGACGCCTTCCTCCAGCTTGCGCAGCCTGGTCTGCACATTGCCGCGGAACATGACCACGTCTAGGTCCGGCCGCATGCGCCGGATCAGCGCCTGACGCCTGAGCGAAGACGACCCGACCTTGGCGCCTTGCGGCAAATCAACAATGCGCTCCACCGCCTTGCCGATGAAGGCGTCCCGCGCATCCTCGCGCGGCAGGAAGGCGGACAGCTCCAGCCCGACCGGCAGCACTGTCGGCATGTCCTTGGAGGAATGCACGGCGATATCGATCGTGCCGGCCAGCAGCGCCTCTTCGATTTCCTTGGTGAACAGCCCCTTGCCGCCGGCTTCCGACAGCGGCCGGTCCTGGATGCGGTCGCCGCTGGTCGAAATGACGACGACCTCGAAGGCTTCCGCCGGCATGCCATGCGCTTCCATCAGCCGCGCCTGCGTCTCATGCGCCTGGGCGAGCGCCAGCGGGCTGCCGCGTGTTCCTATTTTCAAAGTTTGCATGGCGCGCGGTCCGTGATAACCCCCGGCTGGCTTTGCGTTTCCGGCGCTCTCCCTAGCGAGGCCCGCCTCTACTAACTAGGAAAGTCCGGCGACACAATCTCTGGAGACAGCGACGAATTGATCCGCGTTCTGGGCATTGAGACGAGTTGCGACGAGACCGCCGCCAGCGTGGTGACGCTGGACGGCGATTCCGTGCCGGTGATTGCGTCCAACATCGTGCTCAGCCAGATCGAGGAGCACGCCGCCTTCGGCGGCGTCGTGCCGGAGATCGCCGCGCGTGCCCATGTCGAGGCGCTGGACGGCATTGTCGAGGCCGCTCTTGCGGATTCGGGCGTAGCCCTGGCCGACATCGACGCCATTGCCGCTACTGCCGGCCCCGGCCTGGTCGGCGGGCTGATCGTCGGCCTGATGACGGCCAAGGCGATTGCAGCGGCCGCCGGCAAGCCGCTGATCGCCATTAACCATCTGGAAGGCCACGCACTGACCGCAAGGCTGACCGACGGGCTCGACTTTCCCTATCTGCTGCTGCTGGTTTCCGGCGGCCACACCCAGATCGTCGCCGTCCGCGACGTCGGCGACTACCAACGCTGGGCGACGACCATCGACGACGCGCTCGGCGAAGCTTTCGACAAGACGGCGAAAATGCTCGGCCTGCCCTATCCCGGCGGTCCGAATGTCGAAAAAGCCGCGGCCACGGGCGATGCAACGCGATTTGCCTTTCCACGGCCGATGAAAGGCTCGGCGCAGCCCGATTTCTCCTTCTCCGGCCTCAAGACCGCCGTGCGCCAGGCCGCAACCGCCATCCAGCCGCTGAGCGAGCAGGATGTCGCCGACATCTGCGCCTCGTTCCAGGCAGCGGTGGCCGATGCACTGGGCGACCGCGTGGCCCGCGCGCTGGCCCGCTTCCGCGAGGAATTTCCGGACAAGGCCAAGCCGGCACTGGTCGTTGCCGGCGGCGTCGCCGCCAACAGCACGATCAAGGCGACGCTGCAGAAGCAGTGCGCCGAGGCTGGCTTTTCCTTTGTCGCGCCGCCGCTCAAACTGTGCACCGACAATGCGGCGATGATCGCCTGGGCCGGCATCGAGCGGTTGCGGGCAGGCCTGTCGCAAGGGAACGGCTTCGATTTCGTGCCGCGTTCGCGCTGGCCGCTGGACAGCATTTCGGCGCCGATGATCGGCTCCGGCCGGCGTGGAGCGAAAGCATGAGTGCCGAAAAGACAAGCGGCAGGGACAAGACCGGCTGGCGCGTCGCCGTGCTTGGCGGCGGCGCCTGGGGCACGGCGCTGGCGCTGGCGATGCTGCGCGCCGGTCACGATGTCCGGCTCTATGCTCGCGACGAAGAAACGGTTTCCGCGATCCGCCGCGGCGAGAACCCGCGTTATCTCCCCGGCATCGCCATTGAAACAGGCATCGCGGCGACCAGCGATATCGACGCAGCCCTGACTGATGCCGATTGCGTGCTGGCTGTGGCGCCGGCGCAGGCGCTGCGCGCCATGTTGACGACGGCAAAGCCCCATATGCCAAAAGGCATCCCGCTGGTTCTCTGCGCCAAGGGCATTGAGCGCGATACCGGCGCGCTGCTGTCGGCAATCGTCGCCGACATCCTGCCGGAAAGCCCGGTCGCGGCTTTGTCCGGCCCGAGCTTTGCCACCGATGTCGCCAAGGGCCTGCCGACCGCTGTCGTGGTCGCCGCCCGCGACGACGCCTTGGCGGCCGAGCTCGCTGCCCGGTTTTCGGCGCAGAATTTGCGCTGCTATTCCAGCGACGATTTGATCGGCGTCGAGATTGGCGGCGCGCTGAAGAATGTCTTTGCCATAGCCGCCGGGGCAGTCACCGGCGCCGGGCTCGGCGCCAGCGCGCAGGCCGCCATGGTGACGCGCGGCTTCGTCGAACTGCGCCGCATCGGGGCGTCCTTCGGCGCCAAGCCGGAGACGCTGATGGGGCTTTCCGGCCTCGGCGACCTTTTGCTCACCTGCTCTTCCGCCCAGTCGCGCAATTTCGCCTATGGGCTGGCGCTGGGGCAAGGTAAGCCCTTGGCCGGGCTGCCGCTCGCCGAAGGCGTGCCGACGGCGGCGATCGCTGCCAGCATCGCCACCGAGCGCAGCATCGACGCGCCGATCATCGCTGCGGTGTCGGCGATACTGGACGGTACGATCACCATTCGGCAGGCTGTGACGGCATTGATGACTCGACCGCTGAAGACCGAAACCGATATTTAATTGTAAACTTCCGTGAACAGCCCAGCATTGTCCTCGCCAGGCACGATGCGGTTTTCGTAGTGACCTTCCGGGAGCAGCAGTGCCTCGGCCGGACCGCTGCGCAGGACAACATCGCTGACACCTGCCTCCAAGGACAAAGGCGAGGAATGCGGGATGCCGTTTATCTCGACCTCGCCGTCTGCAAGCTCCCCGTTCGTCGTGTACAGGCTGTATCGTCCGGCGACAGGCACCTTGAAAACGACCGAACGACCGGAATGAAGGCGACGACCGGCCATTCTGATGTTGGGAGCGATCTGGACGTAGCTGTCGCGGATAAGAGGGGCGATCACGGGATCGATCAGATCCATGCGATATGACCAGAGGACCATCTTGGGCGGAGAATCCGAGAGGATTTTGTACGCTTCCGATTCCCTGCCTTCCTGCAATGTTTTCAAGACATAATGCTGGTCGAGCCAGAGTGTGGAGGGTTCCTGTCGATTGGGCAGCATGGCGATACCGTCGAAATACTTCTCATCCGGCGCGAGCAAAGATTCCGTGCGCGCGACCAGTTCAAGCTGGGGCTGATTGCTGAGGCGAAGGTAAATGACATTGCTCGCGTAGCTCATGGCCACGGCTGTGATCAGCACCGCCAGGACAGGAACCCGGTAGCGCGCGTGGGTTGCAGTGCTGTCGAGAAGCTCCAATGACCAGAGCGCAATGAACGGCAACGCCATGATGAATACATAAGGCCAGGGCTGGTCATGCGTGAACACCAGCACCGTGATGACGAGCGAAAAGATCAGCGCAATTCGCCTTCGCTCATCGAGTTTCATGATCCGCATCAGCGACAGAGCCATGCCGGAGAAACAGATCCCATAAAGAAGGGCGTTCCGCGCCAGGGTCTGCAACACGAACTGCCTCAGGCCTCCGTAGTCACCGCCTCCACGCGTCGCAATCTCGACCGGGCCCAGTATGAGGTTTTTGGCCGCGAGAACCGGGGCGCCTCCACCGAAGATGAAGCAATAGACAATTACCGGAACAGCCCATCCAAGCACGAGCCACCCTCCGCGGACCGCACCTGTTGCGTAGCGTCTCGTCAAGGCTGCGTCAGCGACAAAGCCGACGCCGAGCGCAACGTTGAAGTAGACCGATTTCTGAGTGATGACGAAGGCAAGGCCACTTAACATGCCGGCGGCAACAAGCTGCCTTGCCTTCAACCCAGGTGCGCGCAGGACAACCAGCAACGCCGCCACGGCGAAGAACACTGCCGGGGGTTCGGCGATGGTGCGAAAGATGCGCTCCATGAAATTCGAAAAGCACAGGAGAACGAGGACGATCGTCAAAGCGCGCACGCGATCCTCGCCGAGAGCGCGAGCGCATGCGTAGATCAAAGCGATCGTCCCGCAGGCCAGCAGCGCAGTCTGCATGCGGCCAGCAAGCAGAATCGACGTGGCATTCCAGCCGATCAGATGAGCAATCTCATAAAAAACCGCATAACCGACCGCCTTGGGGTGCCAGATCGTACCGAACAGGCCGTTGGAGAAATATTTGGCCCATCCGAGTTGGACGAATTCATCCATGACGAAGCGGATGTTCCAGGCCAGAATGAACAGCAAGATGATCTTGAGTGCGATCAGGACATGCAGATAAATTGAGATTTGGCGCTGCCCGAGAGCGAACAGCTTGTTTGGTCCCGGCTCCTGCGTATTCAAGACAACCCCCTCGATCGTGCCCAGGCAGACCACCCCTACCCTTGCCGGACGCCAGCGCGTGCTGCCTCGCTGGGCGCACCGCCCTTCATCCCCAGACAATAACTTCCAGGCCGGCAGCTCCGCTTGGCGAAGCATGGTTCCACCGCGGTTAATTTTCCGAGCACTGTGCGGAACTGCGGCCGTCGCGCTTCGGATTCTTGCAGTGCTCCGCGCCAGCCAGTCTATTCGCAGCGGACTTTAGCCGCTGTTAGCCTTTTGCTTGCTAAGAAGGGGTTATGTTCAGACATGGCAACCTGCCTCCTGCGACAATGCGGAGGCTTGAAAGGACATCGCGTGCTACAACCCAAGATGGCATCGGGCCTCGTCTGCCCAGTCTGCTATTCCAAGCTTGGCACAAGCCCGGTTGCCCTGACCTGCGAATCTTGCCCTGCCACCTATCCCGTGCACAAAGGCATTCCGTTCTTTGTCGAGTCGCCGGTGAGGGAGGGCTTCGACGCGAGCTTCCATGAAGAGGCGTATGCCGGTACCAGTACGCGCGCCCGTCTCTACAATTCGCTGAAGCAGGTCATCACCAGCGAATATTCACCGCACGACACGCTGAATTCGTTTCTTGCGTCGATACCTCAGGACTCAATGATCGTTGAGTTCGGCTCCGGCGCACGGCGCGTCCGCCCCGATGTCCTCAACATCGACCTGTTCCCCACGCCGAACGTCGATCTGGTTGCGAATATCGAGCACACGCCGCTCGCGAGCAATTCCGTCGACTTCGTCATTCTGGACAGCGTGATCGAGCATGTTCCCAATCCGGTAGCGGTCGTCGATGAAGTGTTCCGTGTCCTGAAGCCGGGTGGAAAGCTGCTGTGCATCAACCCCTTCCTGTTCCCCTATCATGGCTATCCCGCCCACTACTGCAACTTCACGAAGGACGGGATCGAGCAGCTTCTCCAGCGGTTCGGAAAGGTGGAGGTCCAGACGCATCAAGGGCCGACAAGCGCGATCGTCAACATCCTGTCCGAATATATCGGCGTCGTTATCGGTCGAGAGAACCGAACCCGCTACATGGTAGCGAAAGCCGCGATCCTGACGCTGACATTCCCGTTGAAGTTTATCGACAAATTTCTGGTCGATCGCCCGGAGAGTCACCGGATCGCCAGCATGCTCGGCACCATCGCGACCAAATAGCGTGTCGTTGATCCGCGCGCGTACCGCCTAGAGCAATTCCAGGAAAAGTGTGAAGCGGTTTTCCCGGGAAAAGCGCGTAGCGCTTTCGCTGGGGAATTGCGCAAAAACAAAGAGATAGAGCGGTTCGCCGTTTCCGTGAAACGGTGAAACGTTCTAGCGACACGCCAGGATCTGCCCCATATGCTACCAGCTGAGCAGTTCACAATAATTCGGCCGGTCCGGCGACGCCGATGCTCTCTTTGCCGTCGGGAAATGCCGCCTTGCCATGGCCGCGAAGTCCGAGCGCGAAAACAAGACGACATGCTTGTCGCCGGTAATGTGCCGGTCCGCAAGAAGCGACAAGGTGGCGCGTATTCCACCAGGCTCGATGTCCTTCAAGATGATCTTCCGGCAGGCCCAGCGTTCGCAACTGTCGGCCAGCGATTTGAAGAACGCGTCGCGCCCATCGACCGGTACATGATGAATGACGTCGGAAATCGTGACGACATCGTAAGACCCCTGCACGCTGGAAAGGTCCGTCGCGGGCAGAAGTTCGACCTTCGCCCGATTGGCGTTGCTTAGAAACGCACCGATCGAAGGGGCGAGATCGCACATCGTAACCGTCAGGTCGGGGCGCCGATCGAGCAGCCGGTCGATGAGCGCTCCATCCCCGCCGCCGATGTCCAAAACCTTCGCGCCGTTCGGCAATTCGCGATCGAGAAAATCCGCGATTACATTGAGATTGACGAAAACACGACGGTAGACATCTCCGACCGGCTTGAAATGGCGGCCAAGAGCCCTGCGCATGATCTGACCTGGCGGTAACATTCTTATTCCTCGTTTCCCGCAAATTGCTGTGTGGTTGAGCGAGATGCCGTCGGCGCGGTTGCGGGCCGTAGATTGAACCGTGACAGGATAGCCAAATGGGCAACGACAACGTTCCAGATGAGTAACGCGACGGTGGCGATCGGAGACGCAATCGGGACACCAAGGCCAAGCCAGGAACAGAGAAGCACCATCATGGCTACCGAGATCGGGTAGGCCGCAGCCACGCCTGCCGCAAAACGCGCAAATGCCTTGACGCGAAGTGGCTTGCCGAAGGTGAACCAGCTGTGCAGCGCGTATCCGGTGGGCGTCACAGCCAGAAATGAAATCATGATGCCCAGCAGGTAGTGCCCACCCAGCTGATCAACCGCAATCATGATGGCATTGTGCGCAATTGCGCATATCGCTCCCACCACGGTGTATCGCCATCCCCGTTCCAGAAGCGGTCTTTCGCGCTGGTCCACTGGGCTGTCGGCGATCCTGGCAGAGCTGGACATTGCCTCAGAAAGCTCCTGTCAGTTTCGCGCGAAGCCGGCACATGACACGCTCCCGCAATCGCGAATCGCGCAAATAACGCCTCAATCCCGTCGGCCCGAGCGACAGCATAATGCGAGCGGCACGAACCAAAGCCTTCAAGTCGCCGCCTGACGCAGCCGCCAGCGACACATTGACGCTGATCGATGCCCGAGCAGCAGATTCGATCCGGCGCCGGCTGCGCGCCGAAAGCCGATCCAGATGGCGCTCCAGGACAGTCTGCATTTGCGAACGGAATTCGTTCGCATCGCGCGATCCGGTTACGGTCAGCGAATCGCCATGAACCCGGAAGGCCGTGGTTATCTCCTGGTGATAAATGACGGGTCCGGCAACGGCGAGCTTCGCCCATATATCCCAATCAGCCGTATACCAGAGCCTCTCATCCATACCCCCGCATGCCAGCCACGCATTCCGACGAAATATCGGAGCAGGCACGGACACGAAATTCTGGACGAGAAGCCGTTCCAGCAAGAATTCAGATTCGAGCACCTTGTCGCTCCGCAAGGGACAGTTCCAGCATCCCATTCGCCGGCCGTGGCGGTCAACGATCGCAGTCGGGGCCAAATGAAGCGTTGCTTCGGGAACGTCCGCGAGCCAGCGTCGCGTGGCCTCGATGCGCCCGGGCAACCACAAATCGTCTTGGTGGAGTATGCAGACATAGTCGGCGGCGGCCAGCTCAACGCCCAGATTGGTCTTCGACTGCCAAGGCCCTAGATCCTTTCGCCGAAGCAGCCGGAAGGCCGGCCGGTGGAGGAATCGCTCGACAATGGCAGAAGTGGCGTTTGTCGGGCTGCTGTCGATAATGATTATCTCGAGGTCGCCAGTCAGCTCCGCAGCAAGTGAATCAAGTGTCGCTCCAATCCATGCCGCCCCGTCATGGACAGGCATGACGACCGACAGAAAAGGCTTTTCGGCTGCGCGGCTTACGGCTTGAATTTCCGCTCGCGAGGCTGCTGAAGGGTTAGAACTCATGTCTGGCGCTCAATGTATCAAGCAGCAACTTGAGCACGAAGCCAGATAGCACCATGGACATGCCGGCCACGCAGATAGTGGTGACCACAAAGGTCAGATGCACTGATTGCTCCATGGGGCCACCGACAAAAATCCAATGTAGCGCCAGTGCCACGTCCGCCGCGAAGCCAGCTGCCGCGAGTACGCCACCGGAAAAAACCAGCCATTCCAAAGGGCGACCGCGCGTCAGCCATGACACAATTCGACCGCTGTAGACCGGATGGTAGATGGCGATTGCCACCTTTGCCAGCATACCGAACAGGATCGCTGAAAGGCCAATCAACGTCGCCATAGCCGAGAGCGCGACGAAGTGAATTCCGAAGTACCATCCACCGATGCGAACAGGTCCGGCAGCGAGAACTGCAAGGCCGGCAATGCCAGTGATCAGCAAGGTCAGCCCAGGCACGAGATACATGGTGTCCGGCGCGTGAGCAATAATGAGCCGCAAATGGCGCCAACCGTCGCGGAAGGAACGCAGATGCGGGGCGCGGTTTCGCTTGTCGGGGTAGAGCTTGATCGGCACTTCACGAATGGTGAGCCCAGCGCGATGCGCATTGATGATCATTTCCGAGGCGAATTCCATTCCCGGCGAGCGTGCGCCGATTTTCTGAAATGCCTCTCGAGTGAAGCCGCGCATGCCGCAATGGAAGTCGCGGATCGGAGATTTGTGCAGCCAGCGAGCGATGGTGGACAGGACGGGATTGCCCAGGTAGCGATGCAGTAGCGGCATGGCGCCCGGCTCGATACCGCCGGCGAACCGATTGCCCATGACAAAGTCCGCACCCAATTCCAACGCATCGATGAAATCGCCCAATTGGCTCCAGTCGTAGGAATCATCGGCATCGGCCATGATGAGATATTTGCCCTCGGCCGCTTCAACTGCAGCGCTGATTGCCGCGCCATAGCCCTTTACCGGCTGATGGACGACCCGCGCTCCCGACTGTTGCGCAATCTCCACCGACCTGTCCGTGGAGCCATTATCGCCGACGACGACTTCCCCCTTGACGCCGCGCCTCAAGAAGGCATCGAAGGCTTTGCGAATGCAAATGCCAATCGTCAATTCTTCGTTCAGGCAAGGAATAATTGCAGAGACGAGAACGCGCTCGGTCTCCATGCTGACCGTGAAAGCAGGCGTGGCGTCGTCGATCCTGACTGTCGTGTCCCCCGCGATGCTCTCCATTGCGTCCTCTATTCAGGCGTTCTGGAAGAACCAGCCCATCCCCACAACTGACCCGCTGGGAGCGTATCATATCGAAAATTGATTATCTTTGACTTACGAAATATCCAGTGGCGTCTTTATAAGCAGCAATCGCAAAGGCCAGGCGCTCTTTTTTCGCAATGCAGCGCTGTTGCCTGTGTCTGCTCTTTCGGGCGAAGCGATATCGTCTGTGACTTTCATCAAACTCATGTGGATCCATCATTTCAATGCCTTGGCCTTGAGCGGGGCGGAGATCCATCGCGACAGATCATTTGGCATTGACCCGAAGGCACCATAAAAGCAAAAACGCGGTTTCGGCAGTTCAAGGCGAACTTTAGTCGCAATCCCAACCCGGAGTTTCGAAAGCATGCTGTTTGCGTTGATTTGCAAGGACAAGCCCGGCAGCCTGCAGGTGCGGGTCGACACGCGGCCGGTCCACGTCGCCTTTCTCGAGGGCCTGAACGCCGACAACAAACTGGCCTTTGCCGGCCCGTTCCTCGACGCCGAGGGCAAGCCCAATGGCAGCCTCGTCGTCGTCGAAGCGCCCGATCTCGCCGGTGCGCAGGCGCTGTCGGCTGCCGACCCCTATGCCAAGGCCGGGCTGTTCGAAAGTGTCGAAATCCGCCAGTGGAACTGGACCTTCAACAAGCCGGCGGCTAGTTAGTTCCGACGGCGCCTAGAGCGATCCCAGGAAAAGTGTGGAACGGTTTTCCGTCCGGAATTGCGCAAAAAATAGTAGTTGGAGCAAAGACATGAACTACTGGCTGTTCAAATCCGAACCTTCGGTCTTCTCCTTCGAGGCGCTGAAGGCCAAGGGCAAGGCCGGCACGCAGTGGGACGGCGTGCGCAACTATGCAGCGCGCAACAACATGAAGGCGATGCAGATCGGCGATCTCGGCTTCTTCTATCACTCCAATGAAGGGCTGAACGTCGTCGGCATTGCCGAGGTCTGCAGGCTTGCCCATCCCGACAGCACCACCGACGATCCGCGCTGGGAATGCGTCGACATCCGAGCCTTCAAGGATGTGCCGAACCCGCCGACGCTGGAACAGGTCAAGGCCAATCCGAAACTCGCCGAGATGGCGCTGGTGCGGCTTGGACGGCTTTCCGTACAGCCGGTGACGCCGGCCGAATGGAAGGAAGTCTGCCGCATGGGCGGCCTGACGCCGGCTCCGTGACGGCCCTCATGCCGAACAGCGCGAAAAAGTTCATTCTCGACAACACGGCGCTTATGTCGCCGCCGCATGTGCCGGAGATTGTGCTCAATCTTGCCGACGAAGCGCATGACCTCTGGCAGCGCACGGAGAACGAGCTGATCGAAATCGGCCTGCCGCCGCCGTTTTGGGCCTTTGCCTGGGCCGGCGGTCAGGGCCTTGCCCGTCACGTGCTGGACAATCCGTCGGATCTGCGGGGCAAACGCGTGCTCGACTTCGCCTCCGGCTCCGGCCTTGTCGCCATCGCCGCCGGCAAGGCGGGTGCGGCGCACGTGATCGCCGCCGACATCGACCCGTTCTGCGAAACGGCGGTCCGCCTCAACGCAAAGGCCAATGGCGTTGCCATCGACTTTTGCGGCACGGACTGCATCGGCACCGACGCCGGCTGGGACGTGGTACTGGCCGGCGACGTCTTCTACGACAAATCCTTCGCCGACACGCTGATGCCGTGGTTTTCGACACTGAAGGCGCGCGGCGCTGACATCCTCGTCGGCGATCCGGGCCGCTCCTACATGCCGAAGGCGGGACTGGAGCCGCTCGCCGTCTACGAAGTGGCGGTGACGCGGGCGCTGGAGGACGCCCTGGTCAAGCGCACCACGGTGTGGCGCTTCGCTTGACGGCATTGCCGAACAGGCGTTCCATCGCGCATTTTGAAGAATACGCATGTCGTTATCCCAGAACCGTCAGGCTTTGGGCGGCATGCTTGAGGGGAGGACTTTATGGATTTTTCAGTGGTGAACTGGCTGGCGGTGGTTGTCGCGGCCGTCGCGGCGTGGCTGTTTGGCGCCGTCTGGTACACGGCCCTCAGCAAGCCTTGGATGAGGGCGGCCAGGATCGATCCGTCAACGTCAAAGAAATCGATATTGCCCTTCATCATCTCCTTCATCGCCGAGCTGATCATGGCGCTGGTCTTGGCCTTGGTCGTCGGCGCGATGACGGGCGGCGAGCCGGTCCTTGTCGCAGGGCTGGTCTTCGGCTTCGTCCTCTGGCTGGGTTTCGTCGCCACGACGCTGACGGCCAACCATCGCTATGAGAATTTCGGCTGGGACCTGACCCTGATCGACGGCGGCCACTGGCTCGGCGTGCTGTTGATCATCGGCGCGGTGATCGGCTGGTTCGGGACGCCGGTCGCCGGCTGAGGCCTGCAGAAATCGTCAGGTCTGCGTCCTGGCGACTTCGTCGAGGATCCATTCACGGAAAGCGATGATGCGCGGATCGTTGGCAGTGCTCTCGGGATAGACCAGGAAGTAGCCGAACTCCGGCCCCACGCGCAGACCGAGTTCAAAGGGCTGCACCAGCCTTCCCTGGGAAAGGTCGTTTGCCACCATGGCGAACTCGGCGAGCGCCACGGCATTGCCGTCGAGCGCCGCCTGCACGGCATCGGTAGAGGTTCCAAACACGATAGTCCGGCTGTCGTCGAAATCGTTGATGCCGGCCGCCGCCATCCACATGCGCCAGTTCGGCCATGTCACGCCTTGGCGCGACCATTCGATATGGGCCAGCGTGTGGTTGAAGAGGTCGCGCGGTTCGCGCAGCGGCGGGCCGGAGGTCAGCAGGCTCGGGCTGCACACCGGAATGAGGATGTTGTCGAACAGGCGATGGGCGCGAAGCCCCGGATACTTGCCAACCCCGAACCGGATGCCGACATCGACATCGTCGAGTTCGAAATCGCGCACTTCGTAGCCGATGTCGAACCTCAGTTCGATATTGGGCTGAAGTTTGCGAAAATCATCGACGCGCCGCATCAGCCATTTTGACGCGAACTGCGCGTCGAGCGTCACCTTCAGCAATGCCGTGCCGCGCGTCAGCTTGCGCGCCCGCGACACCGCCCGGTTGAGCAGGTCGAGCGCATCGATCGAGGCCTCGAACAGCACCGTACCTGCCTCGGTCAACCGGATGGTACGACTGGTTCGCGTGAACAGCACCAGCCCGAGCTGATCCTCGATTTCCTTGATCTGGTGGCTGACCGCCGCCGGCGTCAGCCCGAGCTCGTCGGCAGCGCGGGTGAAATTGAGGTGGCGGGCGGCGGCTTCCAGAGTCCTCAGCGCGCGCGTTCCGGGCAACAGACGGGACATCACCGTATCCTCAAATAAAACTTGACGATCCGAAAAGAACTACTCGTTTCTCTTATGGATTTCAATGCGGCATGATGCATCCATCGAAACACCATCAAGCCGGATTTGATATCCGGCGGAACACGGGAGCGCATCATGTCCATCTTCGTTTTGAACTCGCCAGCAGCTCGCTCGAACTGGTTCCATGCCGTAACGGACTGGCTTCGCCAGGCGAAAGTCGCCGTCAACCTGCCGCGCCAGGACGTGGAGGATCTGTCGGATCGCCAGCTGCGCGATGTCGGCGCGCAGCGCAAGGACGTGACGCGGGCCGTGGACCGGGAACTCGGCCGGCTTGGATTGCTGGACACTGGGTGGCAGAAGCCGAGAAGGCGTTAGGCAATGGTGAGTAGTGAGTAGTGAGTAGTGAAGGATTGAAACGGCGCCGACACCAGCCTACTCCCTACTCCCTACTCCCTACTCCCTACTCCCTACTCCCTACTCCCTACCTCACCACCCTCACCACCGTCCGGTCCGACACCAGCGGCAACAGCCGCGCCATTGTCCGCGCCGTCACCGCCACGCAGCCTTGCGTCGGTGTGAAGCCTGGGCGCGCCAGATGGAAGAAGATGGCGCTGCCGCGGCCGCGCCGGCGCGGCGCCATGTTCCAGTCGAGCACCAGGCAGGCGTCATAGAGGCGGTCGTCGCGCCGCATTCGCTCATGGCTGGCGCCATAAGGGATTTTCACCGGCCGGTTGTAGTTGCGGTCGTCCGGCACCTCGCACCAGCCGAGATCGGCGCCGATCGGCGCCATCGCCAGCCGGGTTTTGCGGCCGGCCGCGAAATGATCGCCCCGAAAATATCCTGACAAAATCCGCATCTCGCCAAGCGGCGTCGCACCGTCGCCTTCGCGCTTGTTGGCCGAGATGCCGCCGCGTCCGAGCGCACAGGCAAACACCTTGCTGCCGGCCTGCAATATCCCCTGGCTGGGGTTGCCCGGCCTCGCCCGAACCACCAGCACACGCAGCCCTTTCGGCAAAATTGCGCCGGCTGCATTGCGATCGCGTTTTTTCTTGTATGATCGTGTCACGGAACAAATCACTGTGATCGGACTGTTGCGCCGGTCAGCTTCCGCATAAATGGGGGGCGGTCAACTGAAAATTCTTTTCAAAACAATGGATTGATCCATGACATCACGTACCATTCTGATCGTTGACGACGATGACGACCTGCGCGGAACCCTCGTCGAGCAACTGGCCCTTTACGAAGAATTCGACGTCTTGCAGGAAGCGACCGCCGCCAAAGGCGTCGCCGCGGCGCGCGGCGGGCTCATCGACCTGCTCATCATGGATGTCGGGCTGCCGGACATGGATGGCCGCGAGGCGGTGAAGATCCTGCGCAAGGGCGGCTACAAGGCGCCGATCATCATGCTGACCGGCCACGATACCGATTCCGACACAATTCTGGGCCTCGAGGCCGGCGCCAACGACTATGTCACAAAGCCGTTCCGCTTCGCCGTGCTGCTCGCCCGCATACGCGCACAACTGCGCCAGCACGAGCAGAGCGAGGACGCCACCTTTTCGGTCGGGCCCTACACGTTCAAGCCCAGCCAGAAGCTTCTGATCGACCAGCGCGGCGGCAAGGTGCGGCTGACCGAGAAGGAAGCCTCGATCATCAAATATCTCTATCGAGCCGACCAGAAGGTGGTGACGCGCGACGTCCTGCTTGAGGAAGTGTGGGGCTACAATTCCGGCGTCACCACGCACACGCTGGAAACTCACGTCTACCGGCTGCGCCAGAAGATCGAGCGCGATCCTTCCAATGCTGAAATTCTTGTGACAGAAAGCGGCGGCTACAAGCTGGTTCCTTAAACTTGTCATTGTTCAATAAGCGGTCGGGGCGGGACTGTTTCGGGGAGGATCCGGCTGGGGGAGCCTGGATCAGCCCGCTGCGCAGATTGAAGTGTTAGAGCGTCCTTTGCGCGTCCAATTGGACACGCGGCGCTCTAAAGGAGGGATTGGACTGACCGTTCGGGGACGCAGCTAGAGATGGCGCTGGATGACGACATCCGCATCCTGTCCGCCGTGAAGCTCTTTGAGGGTTTCACGCAGGAACAGCTGCGCCTGCTCGCCTTCGGCGCCGAAGCCACCCATCTGCAGGCCGACCGCAAGCTGTACCGCGAGGATGACGAAGCCGACTCAGCCTATATCGTGGTCAGTGGCCGCATCGTGCTCTACCGCGAGCATGACGGCGACCGCATCCCGATCGGCACCGCCGGCCCCGGCACGATCCTCAGCGAACTGGCGCTGATCGCCGACTCAAGACGGCTGACCAGCGCCTCAGCCGAGACCGATTCGGAAGTGATAAGGTTGAGCCGCAAGATGTTTCGCCGCATCCTGGAGGAATATCCCGAGGTGGCGGTGAAACTGCACCAGCGAATCCTCGATGATTTTCAGGCCATGATCGCCCGCATCGAGAAGCTGGCGCCAAGGTTTGGCGGGTAGGACACGGGCGACTGTAACCCCACATCGACCGTTCAAAATTGGCGCTAAGCCCCCTGACCTTCGTCATCCTAGGGCGAAGCAGGAGCGAAGCGACGTCGCGGAGACCTAGAATCCATTCCGTGATCTCGATCGAAGGATGCCGCGGAGCAGAATTCTTCACCGTTTCAACCCTTTACCGTCAGGGCATGCATCCAAGGGTCTGCGCCCCGCTTCGCGTCGCTCCGCCCTAGGATGACGAATTCACGGGCTGCGCCCATCCCCAATTTCCTAATCCAAGTCGAACCGCGCAATCACCGGCACATGGTCCGAGGGCCGCTCCCAGCCACGCGCCTCTCGCAGGATCTCATAGCCGGCAAAGCTCGGCACCAGGTTCGGTGACGACCAGACATGGTCGAGCCGGCGGCCGCGGTTCGAGGCTTCCCAGTCCCGCGCGCGATAGCTCCACCAGGTGTAGAGCTTCTGCTCTGGCGGCACGTCGAGCCGCATCAGGTCGACCCAGTCGCCGGCGATCCGCATCGCGTCGAAATTTTGCGTCTCGACCGGCGTGTGGCTGACGACGTTGAGCAATTGCTTGTGCGACCAGACATCGTGCTCCTGCGGAGCGATGTTGAGGTCGCCGACCAGGATCGAGGCGGACGCCTCGTCATGCGCGGCGCGGATGGCGTTCATCTCGGCAACGAAATCGAGCTTGTGGCGGAACTTGCGGTTGATCTCCGGATCGGGCTCGTCGCCGCCGGCCGGCACGTAGAAATTGTGGACCAGGATTGCCTTGCCGCCGGCCTGCACCTTGACCGACAGGTGCCGGCTGTCATCGATCTCGCAGAAGCGCCGTTTCTCGACAATCTCGATCGGCCGCCGCGCCACCGTCGCAACGCCGTGATAGCCCTTCTGGCCATGGAATGCGATGTGCTCGTAGCCGGCCTTGCGGAACGCCTTTTCCGGAAACAGCTCGTCGGGAACCTTCGTCTCCTGCAGGCAAAGCACATCGGGCGCCTGCTCCGTCAGCAGCCGCTCGACGATCGGCATGCGCAGGCGCACGGAGTTGATGTTCCAGGTGGCGATGGAGAAGGGCATGCGGCGGTCCGAACAAGGTCGCCGATCTACTGCCAGCCGAGCGCCACAAACACAAGCCAGCCTTTGCGGGCGGCGGCCCTGATTCAGGTCAGGCCGAGTCGAAAATGGTGGTCTCCGAGAACCGGAGCGGAGCGTACTTAAACCACGTGAGCGCCGGAAGCGCAGGAGATCGCCATTTGCAGGCCGGCCTGACCGGATCTAGCGGTGGTTGGTGTTCAGCTCGCGGTTCGCCGTATAGTCGATGGCGAACGTATCCGCAGGGAAGCTGACGCCTTCCTTGGTGTTGTAGATCATCACCGTGGTGTCCTTGCCCTGGGCGTCGGTGATGGTCCACTGGCGCAGATCATAGGATTTCGGATCGAACATCATGGTGATCTTCGAATTGCCGAACACCGACTTGTCGGCAAGCTGGATGGTGGTGAGGTCGCTCTCTTCCTTGATCGATTTGACGCGGCCGCCCGAGAGGTCGATCTTGGTGTCGAGCAATAGCTTCAGCGGCGTCTTCGACAACGGATAGAGATCGGACGTTTTCAGCCGCTTGTTGAGGATGACCACCGACTTGCCGTCGGAAATCACCCGGAAATTCGACTTGCCGTCATAGTTGAAGCGAATCTTGCCTGGCCGCTCAAGGAAGAACTTGCCGCCGGTCTGCTGGTTGTTGGGGCCGAACTGGACGAACTCGCCGCTCATCGATTTGACCGAGGAGAAATGGTCGGCGATCTTTTGCGCCGTCGGCGGCACCGCCGCCTGCGCCGAGGCCAAGAGCTGGAACCCCGGCACGACGTTGATTGCCGCGGCGCCGGCAAGCATCAGGCCAAAGCCGAGCAACTGGCGACGGTTTGGAGCGAAATCGCTGATCGCGGAAAGATCGTTTTTCATGCCGGTCACTCTCGTGTGGTGTGTGTCTCGTTGCAGTCCGTGGACCCCCAGTTAGACTTAAGTTTGGCGGGCCGGACAGCGCTCAGTCGCTGTAACGCGCCAAAAGGTTCAAGGTTGCCGCCGGGCCGTATCGGCTGATCAGAACTTGTCGTCCTCGGTCGGCACCAGGATTTCGCGTTTGCCGGCATGGTTGGCCGGGCCGACAATGCCTTCCTTCTCCATCTTCTCGATGATCGAGGCGGCGCGGTTGTAGCCGATGCCGAGCCGGCGCTGGATATAGCTGGTCGACGCCTTGCCGTCGCGCAGCACGACCGAGACCGCCTGGTCGTAGGGATCGTCGGAATCCTCGAAATTGCTGTTGCCGCCGCCGCCAGCGCCGCCCTTGCCCGACGGCTCGTCATCGTCCTCGCCGTCATCCTCGGTGATGGCGTCGAGATATTCGGGCACGCCCTGCAGCTTCAGATGGGCGACGATCTTCTCGACCTCGTCGTCGGCGACGAACGGGCCGTGCACGCGCTGGATGCGGCCGCCGCCGGCCATGTACAGCATGTCGCCCATGCCGAGCAGCTGCTCGGCGCCCTGCTCGCCCAGAATGGTGCGGCTGTCGATCTTCGACGTCACCTGGAAGGAGATACGGGTCGGGAAATTGGCCTTGATGGTGCCGGTGATGACGTCGACCGACGGACGCTGCGTCGCCATGATGACATGGATGCCGGCCGCGCGCGCCATCTGTGCCAGGCGCTGCACCGCGCCTTCGATGTCCTTGCCGGCGACCATCATCAAATCGGCCATCTCGTCAATGATGACGACGATGTAGGGCATCGGCTCGAGATCGAGGTTCTCGGTCTCGTAGATCGCCTCGCCGGTCTGGCGGTCGAAGCCGGTCTGCACGGTGCGCGAGATTTTTTCGCCCTTCTTTTCAGCCAACTGCACGCGCGCGTTGAAGCCGTCGATGTTGCGCACGCCGACCTTGGACATCTTGCGGTAGCGGTCCTCCATCTCGCGCACGGTCCATTTCAACGCCACCACCGCCTTCTTCGGGTCGGTGACCACCGGCGTCAGCAGGTGCGGGATGCCATCATAGACCGAAAGTTCCAGCATCTTCGGGTCGATCATGATCAGCCGGCAGTCCTGCGGCGTCAGCTTGTAGAGCAGCGACAGGATCATGGTGTTGATGGCGACGGACTTGCCGGAGCCGGTGGTGCCGGCGACCAGCACATGCGGCATCTTGGCGATGTCGACGATCACCGCCTCACCATTGATGGTCTTGCCCAGCGCCAGCGCCAGCTTGGACTTGGTCGTCTCGAAATCGCGGCTGGCCAGGATCTCCCGGAGATAGACGGTCTCGCGCTTGGCATTCGGCAATTCGATGCCAATGGCGTTGCGGCCGGGCACCACGGCGACGCGGCAGGCAATCGCGCTCATCGAGCGGGCGATGTCGTCGGACAGGCCGATGACGCGCGACGATTTGATGCCGGGCGCCGGCTCCAACTCATAGAGCGTGACCACCGGGCCGGGCCGTACCGCGATAATCTCGCCCTTGACGCCGAAATCCTCCAGAACGCCTTCGAGCAGGCGCGCATTCTGCTCCAGCGCGTCCTTGGACAGGCTGGCGTCGCGCACCACGTTCTTCGGCTCCGACAGGAAATGCAGCGACGGCATTTCGAATGTTTCCGAGCCAATCAGCGAGGTCTGCGCCTCGCGCTGGACGCGCGCGCCCGGAGCGGGACGCGGCGCAGGTGCGGCGACGCGGGTCGCCGCATCGGAGCGGAAGTTCTGCACCTTGGCGTTAGGCGCGGCACGGCGCTGGACCGGCTCGTCGTCGAGTTCGACCTCGTCGTCGCCATTGTCGAAACCGGCATCGAGGACGTCGTCATCGTCCGGATCGACGGAAACGCTGCGGTCATTGACCATGGCGGCGAAGAATTCCGGCTCGACGCGGGCGCGGCCATCCGGGCTCATCCGCGCTTCGGCGAATTCCGCCGATTCGACCCGTTCGGCGGCGCGGCGCCATGCGGTGGAGCGCTGCTCCATCTCCGGCTCGAACTCGTCGCGCTCCTGCTGGCGGCGCACAGCCCTGCGATGCATCCAGGCGCGGAAAGACAGCCACCAATGGGTAATGGCGCCGAGCGCCAGTATCCCTTCGTCGCCCTCGTCGTCGTCTTCGTCGAAGAGCAGGTCGTCCTCTCGGGGATCGGGCTCCGCGGTGCGCTCCATGACGGCAAAGCCGTTCTTGCGCGCAATCAGCGCCGAGCCATAGGCAAACAGCCACAGCGCCGGCGCAATGAGCACCATGGCAATGATGCTGGCAACGATTCCGGTCGGGTAGCCGCCAATGACCAGGCCCGGAACATTGAGCACCATGTCGCCGAACACGCCACCGAGGCCGGTCGGCAACGGCCACGTCTTGGGCGGCACCACGCAGCCGGCCATCGCCGCCGCGAGCAGCGCGAAGCCGAACCAGGCAAGGCCGCGCTTCGGCAGCCTGTCGACGCCGCGCGCCGAAAACAGAAGAAAGCCCCAGATCACCGCCGGCACCAGGGTGGCGACCGCGGCAAGGCCGAAGAACTGCATGGCGAGGTCGGAGAACACCGCGCCCGCATAACCCATGGCGTTGGTGACGATGTTGTCGGTGGCGTGCGAGAAGCTGGGATCGGCGACGTTCCAGGTCGCCAGCGCCGCGACGCCGAAGGCGACCAGCGCAAACAGGCCGGCGCCGACCAGCCGCCCGACCTGGCGCCGCGCGAATGCCTGGATGCCGTGCCCCGTATCGGTCAGCGCGAGCGGTGCTGAAGCCCCTGAACGCATGCTTCGTTCCCCGTCTGTCATGGACTGGCCGGGCGCATGACGCACTCCGGCAGATTCGGATGTCAGACTATCGGGGGGAAGGTTAAGGCCGCATTAACTATACGCACCCAGAGCCACGATCTTGCTCACTCCACTGTAGGCAGTCTCAACAGTTCGGAACCAATCCGGTCGACGTCTCCCCGCCGGCGGCCATCACTAGAACGTGATTGCGCAGGGACCGAGGCCTGCCAGCACGGTTGCCAAAAAGAGAGGCCCGGAATGACCCGGGCCTCAAAGCGTGAACTCCTTTCGGGAGCGTCACGACGGGATGGGAGAATGCGGGCGGCCAAGGCCGCCCCGCAAGGCTTACGAGTGGTAGGCCGCTTCGCCATGCGAAGTCAGGTCGAGGCCTTCGCGCTCGGCGTCGGCTGTCGGACGCAGACCGATGATCAAGTCGACGACCTTGTAGAGGATTGCGCTGCCGATGCCCGACCACAGCAGGGTTACCAGGACGCCTTTGCCCTGCGCCAGGAGCTGCGTGGCCGTGCCGGCATAGCCGGCGGCGAAGTCGGCCGTCGAATAGTCGACGATGCCGGCGCCGCCGAGGGCGGGATTGACCAGAATGCCAGTGCCTAGCGCACCGATGATGCCACCGACGCAGTGGACGCCGAAGACATCGAGGCTGTCATCATAGTCGAACGTGTTCTTCACCACCGAGACGAAGAAGTAGCAGACGAAGGTGGCGACGATGCCAAGCACGATAGCGCCCATCGGGCCGGCAAAACCTGCAGCCGGCGTAATCGCGACGAGGCCGGTGACCGCGCCCGAAACAGCGCCGAGCATGGAGGCTTTGCCGCGCAGCAGCGATTCAAGCACGATCCAGGCCACTGCCGCCGCCGCCGTGGCGACGAAGGTGTTGATCATCGCCAGCACCGCATAGGCGTTCGCTTCGAGGTTCGAACCGGCGTTGAAGCCGAACCAGCCGACCCACAGCAATGAAGCGCCGACCATGGTCAGCGTCATCGAGTGCGGCGCCATGATGTCCTTCTTGTAGCCGATGCGCTTGCCGATCATCAGCGCGCCGACGAGACCGGCAATGCCCGCATTGATGTGAACGACCGTGCCGCCGGCGAAGTCGATGGCGCCGAAGCTGAAGATCAGGCCGGACGGGTCGGCATAGGCGCTCGGGCCGCCCCAGAACCAGACCATGTGCGCGATCGGGAAGTAGATTAACGTCACCCATAGGATAACGAAAAGGATCAAGGCGGAGAATTTGACGCGTTCGGCGAATGCGCCGACGATCAGGGCGGGCGTGATGCAGGCGAAGGTCATCTGGAAGACGACGAACACCAGTTCAGGAATGGCGACGCCCTTGCTGAAGGTTTCCGAAAGCGTCGATACGTTGACGCCGGAGAGAAACATTTTCGAAAGGCCGCCGACGAAGGCGTTGCCCGGGGTGAAGGCGAGGCTGTAGCCGTAGAAGACCCAGATGATCATGACCACACTGGTGATGGTGAAGACCTGCATCAGCACCGACAGCATGTTCTTGGTACGAACCAGGCCGCCGTAGAAAAGCGCAAGGCCGGGAATGGTCATCAACAGCACCAGCACGGTGGAAATCATCATCCACGTGGTGTCGCCCTTGTCGACGGTAAAAGCCGGCGCTGCTGGCGCTGCCGCCGCGACGGCGGGAGCCGCCTCCTGCGCGAAGGCAGCAACCGTGCCCAATGCTCCGAGCGCTAAGGAGCCCAGCAGCGCGGAGCGCGCCACTGACTTCAAGGTGGAAGGTATATTCATTGAACTCTCCATTGGAATACGTGTTCGCCGCTCAAAGTGCGTCGGTGTCTGTTTCGCCGGTACGGATGCGCACCGCCTGATCGATGCCGAAGACGAAGATCTTGCCGTCGCCGATCTGGCCGGTCTTGGCCGCCGCCGTGATGGCTTCGACGGCCTTGTCGACCAGGTCTGTGCTAACCGCGACTTCGATCTTGATTTTCGGCAGGAAACTGACCGCGTATTCCGCCCCGCGATAGATTTCCGTGTGTCCCTTCTGACGCCCGTAGCCTTTGACTTCGGTGACGGTCAGGCCCTGGATGCCGACGGCGGTGAGCGCTTCGCGCACCTCGTCGAGCTTGAACGGCTTGATGATTGCCATCACGATTTTCATAAGGTTTCACCCTTTGCTGTTGCGGTCCCCCGCGTTTGCACACCTTCACCGATCCCAAAAAGCCCGGAGAGTGCCCAACAGGATTCAAGCTCCGTGCCAGTTGCCGAAGCAGGGCGTTAACTCATTGTAAATAAACGGATCGCTCGAGTCCCGGCGCCACGGCGCGCACTGTCAACGGACAGTCACTGATTAAAAAGTAGGCAATTTTTCGAAAATGCCTATTCCGCAGGCGGCCGCTTCAGCCGGATCAGGCCTTCCTGGGCAACCGAGGCGATCAGCGTGCCGTCGCGGGCAAACAGCGAGCCGCGGGTGAAGCCGCGCGACCCCTGCGTCGACGGGCTGTCCTGCGTGTACAGGATCCAATCATCGAGCGGATGGCTGCGATGGAACCACATCGCATGGTCGAGGCTCGCCGCCTGGATGTCGCGGTCGAAAATGGCGCGGCCGTGCGCAAAGGTCGAGGTGTCGAGCAGCGTCATGTCGGAGAGGTAGGCAAGCACCGCCGCCTGGATGCCGCGGTCGGCCGGCACCGGGCCGGTGGTGCGGATCCAGATGTTCTGCTGCGGCTCCAGCTTTTCGCGGCTGGTGTAATGCTTCAGCATCACCGGCTTCATCTCGATCGGCCGGTCACGCTCCCAGTAGCGCTTGATGCCGTCCGGCACCGCCTCGCCGAACTTGCCCAGCAATTCGCGCTGCGACAACAGGCTGTCGGGCGGCGGCACGTCGCGCGGCATCGGCAGCTGATGCTCAAGGCCAACCTCGTCCTGCTGGAACGAGGCTTCCAGCGAAAAGATCGCCTGGCCGTGCTGGATCGCCACCACGCGCCGCGTGGTGAAGGAGCCGCCATCGCGGATGCGGTCGACCTCGTAGACGATCGGCACCTTGGTGTCGCCGGGCCGCATGAAATAGCCGTGCAGCGAATGCACGTGGCGCTCGGGCTCGACGGTGCGCTGCGCGGCGACCAGCGCCTGGGCGATGGTCTGGCCGCCGAAAACGCGCTGCCAGTCGAGCTTGGGGCTGCGACCACGGTACAGATTGTGTTCCAGCTGCTCGAGGTCGAGAATGCTGAGAAGCTCGTCCATGGCCGCCGTCATGCTTCGTGACCTCGCCGTAAGATGCTATGGCGGTTTCCGACAGGAATGGCGGGCAGTCAAGGCCGGAATGCCCCAGTGGGCGGGGATGGTCGAGACTTCGAAAGGAATTGACATGGCGAACCGCAACCCGGACGCAAAAACCCCGCTCGACGTGCTGGTCGCTGGCGCCGGCTATGTCGGCCTCGCCGCCGCCGTGTCGCTGAAACAGGCGCGGCCGAACCTGGCTGTCGCCGTCGTCGATGCCACGCCCCCCGGCGTCTGGCAGAAAGACGGCCGCGCCTCGGCGATCGCCGCCGCCGCCTGCCGCATGCTCGACCAGCTCGGCATCTGGCAGGAAATCGTCGGGCAATCGCAGGCGATCACCGAGATGATCGTCACCGATTCGCGCACCGCCGATCCGGTGCGTCCGGTGTTTCTCACCTTCGATGGCGAGGTCGCGCCGGGCGAACCGTTCGCCCACATGGTCGCCAACAAGGACCTGAACGGCGCCTTGCGCCACCGCGCGCAAAAGCTCGGCATCGACATCATCGAAGGTGTCGCGGTCGCATCGTTCGACGGCAATGGCGTCGGCATCACCGTGCATCTGGCCGACGGCGCGGCGATTGAGGCGCGGCTGCTGGTCGCCGCCGACGGCGTCAATTCCAAATTGCGCGACATGGCCGGCATCAAGACGGTGAAATGGGAATATGGCCAGTCCGGCATCGTCTGCACGGTGGCGCATGAGCGCCCGCACAATGGCCGCGCCGAAGAGCATTTTCTACCGGCCGGCCCGTTTGCAACGCTGCCGCTCAAGCCGACCGAGGACGGCACCAACCGTTCGTCGCTGGTCTGGGTCGAACGTTCCGAGGATGCCGAAAAGCTGGTCTCGGGCGACGACCTCGTCTTCGAGCAGGAGCTTGAATTGCGCTTCGGCCTGAAGCTCGGCGAAATCCGCGTCACCGACAAGCCGCGCGCCTGGCCGCTCGGCCTGACCATCGCGCGCGCCTTCGTCGCCCCGCGCATCGCGCTTGCCGGCGACGCCGCGCACGGCATCCACCCGATCGCCGGCCAGGGCCTCAATCTCGGCTTCAAGGATGTGGCGGCCCTTGTTGAAGTGGTGGTCGAGGCCGATCGCTTGGGACAGGATATCGGCGCGCTCGACGTGCTCGAGCGCTACCAGCAATGGCGCCGCTTCGACACGGTGCAGATGGGCGTCACCACAGATGTGCTGAACCGGCTGTTTTCCAACGACATCGGCCCGCTGCGCCAGCTCCGCGACATAGGCCTCGGCCTTGTCGAACGGATGCCCAGGCTGAAGGAGTTCTTCATCCGCCAGGCGTCGGGGTTGTCCAACGGCACACCGCGACTATTGAAGGGGGAGGCGATCTAGCAGCCAGACAAGGTAGTAGAAGACCACAATGGCGACCAGCGTGCCGACCACCAGCCTGCCGGCGTGGGATTTGCGCAATCTGTCACCAAACAGCATGCCGATCAGATCGGCCAATTCCGCAGCCACGTACGCAATTGCTTCCATCTGTGCCTTGACGGTTTGGGGGTACCGTCCCATTGATGTGGGGACGACCGCCTTCCGTTCAAGATCAATGTTGACCGAGGTCAGTTGACCTCAAACCCCAGCTTCTGCCGCAGTCGCAGCATGCGTTGGTCGGCGACCTTGAAACTCTGCTCGCCGCTCTTGGCAACACGATCCAGCATCTGCAGCAGGTCTTCGCGCTCATGCGGATCGAGGCGCTCGCGCAGGAAGGGCGCCAGCTTGTCGATGACGATCGTCGTGTCGTCGATCTGCGCCGCGGCCCATTTGGCGTAGACGACGGCTTCATCGGTCTTCTTCTGGTTGTCCGCAATCTGCGAGATCACCTCGCGGATAACCGTTTCGCGCTTCGGCAGGATCGGACCATGCTCCGCCGCGATTGCCATGATCAGCGTTGCTGCCGCCACCACCGGATCGTCGATCGCCGTCAGCGGCGACAGCGCCGCCTGCTTGCGCAGCTTCTTGCGCCTTATGTTGCCCTGGACGCGGCCGACGACGTCGGCGACCTCGCGCGCGGCTTCGTTCATGGCCTTCATGCGATACCACCAGAACGCCCCGGCTCCCAGCACGCCGAGAATAGCAATCAGGAAAGGCATGTCGAATTCCCCCGAAAATTGCGGCGACGATAGGAGAACTCCGGCGTTGCTTCAACACGCAAGAATTGTATCTGATGAGAAAGCAGAGCTGGCCCCCTAATCATCCAGACGCCGAGATCGGACGTCCTGGGTTCAGGTCGCTCGTCACGGGCATCTGATGGTGCAACCGCTTGGCGATAACGCCGACTTCGCATCCACCCCACCCACCTGCAAGATATTTCACATACTGATATTTCGTTCGCCATCATTGACATGCCATAAATCCCGCCGTATTCAATCTCGCCAGAGATTTCATCTTATGAAATTTCTTGCAAAGCTGATGCGACGAGGCTTTCATCGTCGGGGAACCCGGAGGAGAGAATGAACAGGATTGGGCTGGTGGGCGCGCTGAGCGCCGCTGTGATGACGTTGACCCTGGCGATGCCAGCGTCGGCAGAGAGCAAGTTTCAGTGCAAGCCGGATGAGACCTACGTGATGAACGTCATGGTCTCCGCGCATCCCTATTGGGTGCCGGTCTATCAGGGCTTCAAGCAGGCGGCTGCGGCGATGGGCTGCAAGACAGTGTTTTCGGGCACGCCGGACTATGACATCGCCAAGCAGATCGCTTCCTTCGAACAGGATCTGATCAAGAAGCCGGCCGGCGTGCTGCTGCACCCGATGCAGGCCGATCCGTTCATCGAGCCGATCAACCGCGCCATCGAGAACGGCACCACCGTCGTCACCTTCGCCGCCGACTCGCCAAAATCCAAGCGCGTCTCCTACATCACCTCGGACAATCTGGCGGAAGCCAAGTTTGCCGCCGAGGAGATCGTCAAGCAGGTCGGCGACGACGCCGAATATGGCGTGCTTGAGAACCCCGGCCAGAGCAACCACGATCTGCGCGTCACCGCCTTCATCGACTATCTCGCCAAGAACTATCCGAAGATGAAGCTGGTCGGACGCCAGGCCTCCAATCAGGACGCCAATGTCGCCAACAAGGCGGTGGCCTCGATGCTGCAAGCCAACCCGAACCTCAAGGCGCTGTGGATTCCGGAAGCCGGTTCGGCCGAAGGCGCGGTCGCGGCCGTTCTCGAAGCCAAGGCCAAGGTGCTGATCATGCACGCCGACATCACCCCGGCGACGCTGGAGCAGATCAAGGCCGGCAACATCCACATGGCGCTGAGCCCGAACCAGGGCATGCAGGGTTATCTCGGCTTCGTAGCCACCTTCATGGCGGCGCATCCGGAGCTGATCGACCCGTTCAACGACTACAAGACGTCGGGCCACAACCCGATGAGCATCCCCTTCGCCGATAACGGCTTTGCCGTCATCACCAAGGAGAATGCCGACTCGTTCGACCTGAACAAGTACATGCAGGGCCGCGATCCCAGCTAATCGCGTCCATCAGGCAATCGCGCCATCCGGCGCGGTTGCCTTATCCCTCCCTGAGCAGGTGAGCACACAAGTGGAAAAACCGGCCCTCCTCAAAATATCCGGCCTCAGCAAATCGTTCGGCCCTGTCCGTGCGTTGCGCGATGTTGGTTTCGAGCTGCGCGCCGGCGAAATCCACGCCATTGCCGGCGAGAACGGCGCCGGCAAGTCGACGCTGATGAAGGTGATCGACGGCATACTGCCGCCCGACAGCGGCGACATCCAGATCGACGGCCGCTCCGTTTCGATCCGCTCGCCGCTGGTGGCGCAAAAGCTCGGCATCGGCTTCGTGCACCAGGAGATCGCGCTGTGCCCCGATGTCTCGGTGGCGGAAAACATCTTCATGTCGATCACCAACGCCAGCAAGGCTTTGCTGATGAATTACCGTGACCTCGAGAAGCGCGCTGCCGCGATCCTGGCGCGGCTTGGCAACATCGATCCGACCGCGATGGTGCGCAGCCTGTCGATCTCCCAGCAGCAGCTGGTCGAGATCGCCAAGGCGCTGACGCTCGATTGCCGCATCCTCATCTTCGACGAGCCGACCGCCGCGCTGACCGAGCGCGAGGCCAAGAAACTGTTCGAGATCATCCACCAGCTTGCCGGCGAAGGCATCGGCATCATCTACATCTCGCACCGCATGGCCGAAATCTTCGAAAACTGCGACCGCGTCACGGTGCTGCGCGACGGCCGGTACATCACCACGCTCGACATATCGGCGACGACGCCAGAACAGGTGGTGGCGTCCATGGTCGGCCGCGTCATCGACAGCCTCTATCCCGAGAAGCTGCGCGGCGACGAGCGGTCCGAGGAAATTCTGCTCGAGGTCAGCAACCTCTGCGAGACAACCACCTTCCGCGACATTAGCTTCCAGTTGCGCAAGGGCGAAATCCTCGGCATTGGCGGCCTGATCGGCGCCGGTCGCAGCGAGATCGTTCGGGGTATCTGCCGGCTGGAGGGTCAGGTGACCGGCAATGTCAGCCTGCATGGCAAGCCGCTGTCGCTGACCCATTATGGCGACAGCATCGCCGCCGGCATCGTCTACCTCTCCGAGGACCGCAAGGGTGACGGGCTGTTCCTCGACATGTCGATCGCCGCCAACATCTCGGCGCTGGCGGTGGATCGGATCTCGACGCGCTTCGGCCTCATCAACGACCGCCGCGAGAAGCAGCGGGCGGAAACCATCGGCAGGCAGCTGTCGCTGAAATGCGGCCATGTCGGCCAGCCGGTTTCGACGCTCTCGGGTGGCAACCAGCAGAAGGTGGCGATCGCCAAGATGCTATCGGTCGACCCGAAGGTGATCTTCCTCGACGAGCCGACGCGCGGCGTCGATGTCGGCGCCAAGGCCGAAATCCACCGGATCCTGCGCAAGCTGGCGCGCGACGGCGTCGGCATCGTGGTCATCTCGTCGGAACTGCCGGAACTGATCGGTGTCTGCGACCGGGTGCTGATCGTACGCGAGGGACGCATCACCGGCGAGGTCACCGGCGCGGAAATGACCGAAGAAAACATCATGGTCCTGGCATCGCTTGCCGATGACGGCCGGCAACGGAGCGCCGCATGAGCATCGTGGGGGAAAGCATGGACAGCGTGACGCCGCCGGCCCGCATCGGGTTCGGTGAAAGGCTTGGCGGCCTGATCAGGATGCGCGAGACCGGTCTGATCCTCATCATCGCCGTGCTCTTTGCGGTCATGTCGTTCGCATCGCCGTACTTCCTGACCTGGGACAATATGCGGGCGATGGCGATGGCCTTCGCGGTCGAGGGCATCGTCGTCGTCGGCATGACGATCCTTCTGATCTCAGGCGGCATCGACCTTTCGGTCGGTTCGGTCACCGCACTCGCCATGGTCATTGCCGGCCTGCTCTTCCTCGGCGGCGTCGACCCCTGGCTGGCATCATTGATTGCAATAGCGGCCTGTGCAGGCATCGGCGCCTTTATGGGCTTCTTCGTCACCAAGGTGGGATTGCACCACTTCATCGTCTCTCTGGCCGTGATGGTGATTGCGCGCGGGCTCTGCCTGCTCGGCACCGGCGGCCGCCCGCTCGGGCTCTATACCCTGCCGCCCGAGTTCAAATTCATCGGCCAGGGCGCCATTGGCGGCATTCCGGTCGTCATCATCATCTTCATCGTCTTCGTCATCCTGTCCGACTTCATGCTGCGCCGCACGACGATGTTTCGCAAAGTTTTCTACACCGGCAGCAATGAGAAGGCCGCCGCCTATTCCGGCATTCGCACCAAGAAGGTCGTGTTCCTGACGACAACTTTGTGCTCGACGCTGTGCGGCTTTGCCGGCGTGATCTACATGGCCCGCTTCGGCTCGGCCCAGCCGACCTTCGGCGCCGGCATGGAGCTGAACGTCATCGCCGCCGCGGTGATCGGCGGCGCCAGCCTCACTGGTGGCTCCGGCACCATTCTCGGCGCCATCCTTGGCACCATCCTGCTCTCCGTCGTTTCAAGCTCGCTCGCTCTGCTCGACGTGTCCGTCTATTGGCAGGACATCATCCGCGGGTCCATTCTGCTGACGGCGGTCACCGCCGACTACCACTTCAACAAGCGGCGGGGCTGAGATGGCGGACGGCAGGGAAGATTTCGAGGCGATCCGGCAGATCCACACCGTTCTGGTGCTGCACTTCGTCGACGGCATGAAGCAGAACGACATTGCGGCGGCGCTCAACCTTTCGGCGTCGAAAGTCAATCGGCTTATCGCGCAAGGGCGCAAGCTCGGCATGCTGCGGATCGCGGTCGAGAGCCCGTTCCAGCGCCTCGTCGACATCGAAAAGCAGCTGATCGAGGTCGCGCAACTGGCGGCCGCGATCGTGACGCCGACCGTGGCCGGCAGTCCCGACAGCACCCTGCAGCAAGTGGGACGCGCGGCGGCCAACCAGTTGCTCGAGACCTTGCGCGACGGCGACGTCATTGCCATCACCGGCGGCAAGGCGATCAGCGCGCTGGTCGAAAACCTGCAGCCCGAGCGCGCCTTCGACGTCACCGTCGTGCCGCTGACCGGCGGCGTCCAGGGCAAGCACTATACCGACGTCAACCATCTGGCGACGCGGCTGGCCGAACGCCTCGGCGGTACCAGCATGCTCTTGCACGCGCCGCTCTTTGCCGAAAGCCGCGAGCAGCGCGATCTCCTGCTGGACATGGCCTCGGTGCGCGAAATCTTCGACCTGGCCCGCAAAGCCGCGATCGCGCTGGTCGGCGTCGGGTCGATTCAGACGCCGGGGTCGAGCTACTACGACCTCCACCCCGGCCTCGATCCCGACCGCGAAAAACTCGCCGCCAGCGGCGCGGTCGGCGAGTTCCTTGCGCATCTGATCCGCGACGACGGCACGCTGGCCGACTATCCGCCCAACGACCGCCTGGTGGCGCTGGCGCCTTCGGAACTCGGTCGCTGCCGGTCGGTGATGGGCGTCGCTAGCGGCGCCGAAAAGGTCTGGCCGATCCGCGCAACGCTTCGCGGCAACTATCTCAAATCACTGGTCGTCGACGAAGAGACGGCCAATGCAGTCCTGAGCAATGCGGGGAGCATACGCAATGTCGCCTGAAATGTTGACGCGCACCATTGGCGCGTCGGGAATATCCGCCTCCGCAATCGGCCTTGGCACCTGGGCCATTGGCGGCTGGATGTGGGGCGGCACCGACGAGGCGCAATCCATCGACACCATCCGCGCCTCGATCGATGAAGGCGTTTCGCTGATCGACACCGCGCCGGCCTACGGCAAGGGGCTGTCCGAGGAAATCGTCGGCAAGGCGATCAAGGGCCGCCGCGACAAGGTCGTGCTCGCCACCAAGCTTGGGCTGATCTGGCACGCGAAAAAGGGCAACCACTTCTTCGACTATGACGGCGCGCCCGTGCATCGCTATCTCGGTGCCGACTCTGTCGTCTACGAAGTCGAGCAGAGCCTGCGCCGTCTCGGCACCGACCACATCGACCACTACATCACCCACTGGCAGGATCCGACGACGCCGGTCGCTGAAACGATGGAAGCGCTCGACCGGCTGAAAACCCAGGGCAAGATCCGCTCCATCGGCGCCAGCAATGTCAGCGTCGCCGATGTGAAGGCCTATCTCGCGGCCGGCCAGCTCGATGCGGTCCAGCAGGAATACAGCATGGTCGCGCGCGACATAGAACAAGACCTGTTGCCCTTCTGCGCCGGGAACAACGTGTCGGTGCTCAGCTATTCCTCCCTGGCGCTCGGTCTGCTCTCGGGCAAGATCGGTCCCGACCGCGTCTTTACCGGCGACGACCAGCGCAAGGACAATCCGCGCTTCTCGCTCGCCAACCGCCGCAAGGTGGCAGCGCTGATGGAAGCGATCAGGCCGAGTGCCGAGGCGCACGGCGCCAGCGAGGCGCAGGTGGTCATCGCCTGGACGCTGCAGCAGCCCGGCATCACCTTCTCACTCTGCGGCGCGCGCAGCCCGCAGCAAGCCAGGGAAAACGCGCAGGCCGGCCGCATCAAATTGTCGGGACAGGAGATCAACCAGATCAGTGAGGCCGCCAGACGCCATCTGACCAATCTCGACGCCTGACCGCCACCAGTAACCCGAACCAAGTTGAGCTGCCGTCCACCGGACGGCAGAACGGCCCAACCTTGCCCGGCAAAGCCATGCCTGATCAGAGAACCGTCATCGTCGACACGATCCGCCGCAACGGCGCGTTCGATGTCGTCGTCATGGGCGGCGGCATAAACGGCATCGGCGTTTTCCGCGAACTGGCGCTGCAGGGTCTCCGAGTTCTGCTGGTCGAACGCAACGATTTCTGTTCGGGCTGCAGTGCGGCACCCTCGCGCATGATCCATGGCGGCCTGCGCTATCTCGAGAATGGCGAGTTCGGCCTGGTGCAGGAATCGCTGCGCGAACGCGACGCGCTGCTGGCCAATGCGCCGCATATGGTGCGGCCGCTGCCGACGACAATTCCGATCCGCTCCGTCTTCTCCGGGCTGATGAACGGCGCGGCAGGCTTTCTCGGCTTTTCGGAAACGCCTTCCAGCCGCGGCGCGCTGGCGATCAAGGCAGGCCTCGCGCTCTACGACTGGACGACGCACAAGCGCCGGGTGCTGCCGCGCCACAGTTTCCGTGGCGCCAGGGCGACCTTCGCGCAATGGCCGACGCTCGATCCCAAACTGCGCTTTTCCGCTACCTATTACGACGCCTGGATCAGCTACCCCGAACGGCTCGGCATCGAATTGCTGCTCGATACCGCACGCCTGGCGCCCGACAGCCTCGCGCTCAATCGCGCCGAGATCGCGCGCGCGGGCTCCTCCTTCGAGCTCACCGATACGGTGGGTGGTGAAGGCTTCACCGTGACCGCCAAGGCGATCGTCAATGCGACCGGCGCATGGCTGGATTCGGCGATCGCCCGGCTCGACGCCTCCGAAAAGCCCGCGGCGCCCCTGGTCGAGGGCACCAAGGGCTCGCACCTCATCCTCGACAACGAGCCGCTCTACCGTGCGCTCGGCGGTCACATGATTTTCTTCGAGAATGCCGACGGTCGCGTCTGCATCATGTTTCCCTATCTCGGCAAGGTGCTGGTCGGCTCGACGGATATCCGCGTCAGCGAAGCCGGGCGCGTGCGCTGCGAACCGGCCGAGACCGACTACATATTGGCGGCGGCGCGGTTGGTATTCCCGTCCATTTCGGTCCGTGCCGCCGACGTCGTCTTCACCTATAGCGGCATCCGGCCGCTGCCGAAGAGCGACCATGCCTTCACCGGCAGGATATCGCGCGGCCATTCCGTGCATCGCATAGCCGGCGGCATCCCGCAGTTCTGCATGATCGGCGGCAAGTGGACGACCTTCCGCGCCTTCGCCGAACAGGCGGCCGACGAAGTGCTGGCCGAGCTTGGCCGCGAGCGCATTCGCGGCACGCTGGCGCTGCCGATAGGCGGCGGCCTCGGTTTCCCCGCAGATCCGGCATCGATGGCAGCCGATCTCGCCGGTGAGTTCGCGATCAGCTCCGACCGCGCCGCGTATCTCGTCGATCGCTACGGCAGCGGCGCGCGCGACATCATCCTGTTCTGCCTCGGACGTCCCGACGATATCAGGCTCGACGACAGGACCGAGACCACGGCTGCCGAGATCGTCTACCTCATCAGGCATGAGTTCGTGACCAGCCTGTCAGACCTTGTCCTGCGTCGCACCTCGCTTGCCATTTGCGGCGACATTTCGATGGCGATGATCGAGCGCATCGCCGATGCACTGGCCGCCGAACGCGGCTGGAACCGCCGGTATCGGGGCGACGCGGTAAAAAGCCTGGTTGTCGAACTCGACACCTATCACGGCGTCTCGCAAGAGATGCTCGACCAACGCACGATCCCAGGAGCAGAACATGAAAGTCAGCACCAAGGCCCGGATGAACCGGATGTTCACCAACGGCAATTGCCTCGACGTGGCACTCGATCACGGCGTCTGCAATGAACCGGGGTTTCTCATCGGCCTGGAGGACATGCCACGTGTCATAGACACGCTGATCGCGGCAGGGCCCGATGCGCTGCAGCTCGCCTATGGCCAGGCCGATCTGCTGCAATCGCGGCCGGACAAGGACAAGCCGGCGCTGGCCATGCGCATCGACATGGGCAACCCCTACAATGCACAGCGCCACCGGGTGATGTGGTCGATGCTGCAGAACCATGACGAGCCGATCATCGGCGCGCTGGAAATGGATGCGGCCTGCGTCGTCGTCAATCTGTTCATGCTGCCGGACGAGCCGGAGCTGTTTCGCCAATGCGTCGAAAACATCGCCAAGGTCCGCGCCGCCTGCCAGCGATACGGCATGCCCTTGATGATCGAGCCGCTGGTCATGCTGCCCAACGATATCAGGGGCGGCTACCAGGTCGACGGCGCCGCCGAAAAGATCGTGACGCTGGTGCGGCTCGCCGCCGAAATGGGCGCCGACATCATCAAGGCCGACCCGACCGAGCACGCGGAAGATTTCCACCGCGTGGTCGAGGCGGCACGCGTGCCGGTGCTGGTGCGTGGCGGCGGCAAGGACGATCTCAAGACGGTGCTGGCAAAATCGTCAGCCCTGCTCAGACAAGGCGCCAAGGGGCTGGTCTATGGCCGCAACATCTATCAGCATGCCAATCCGAAGGCGGTAGTGAGTGCGTTGATGGCGATGATCCACAACGACGCCGGCGGCGAAGAGGCTTGGGACATCTACAACAATGGCTGATCAAGCCGCCTATCTGCTCGGCCTCGACGCCGGCAACACCATCATCAAGGCGGTGCTGTTCGATCATACGGGACGGCAGCTCGCCATGCATGCGGTCGCCGGCCGTTCGCACACGCCGCAGCCGGGCTATGTCGAGCGCGACCTCGGCGGCATGTGGGCCGCTGCGCGCGACGCCATACGCGCCTGCATTGCGCAGGCCGGCATCGATGCCCGCGAGATCGCCGCCGTCGGCTGCGCCGGCCATGGCAACGGCCTTTATCTGGTCGACCGTGCCGGCGAACCGCTGATCGGCATCCAGTCGCTCGACACCCGCGCCGCCGGCATGGCGGCGTCCCTGGCGTCGCGCAATGCCGAGGCACTGCACGCCATCTGCCTGCAAAAGCCGTGGCCGGCGCAGACGCCGACCTTGCTGGCCTGGGTCAAGCAGCATGCGCCCGACCTTTATGCCGCGGCCGGCACAGCGATGCTGTGCAAGGATTTCATCACCTACCGCCTGACAGGGGAGCGGGGGAGCGACGTCTCCGACATGTCCGGTTGCGGCCTCGTCCGCATGCCCGAAGGCGTCTATGATTCCGAGCTTCTCGCGCTCTACGGCATCGAGGACGCGCAGGCCAAACTGCCTCGATTGCGCGACAGCGCCGACATCGCCGGCGCGGTCACCGCACAAGCGGCTGAAGAGACCGGACTGGCGGAAGGCACGCCGGTCATCGCCGGCTATTTCGACGTCGTCGCCAGCGCCATGGGAGCCGGCGTCGTGCGTCCCGGCGAAGCCTCTGTTATCGCCGGCACCTGGTCGGTCAATCAGGTCTTCTCCACCGCGCCGGTCGTCGACCCAGATGTTTTCATGGTGGCGCGCTTCGGTCCCGGCCGTTTCGTCAACATCGAATCCAGCGCTACATCGGCCGCCAATCTCGAATGGTATGTACGCGAACTCGTCGAGCGCGGTGCCCATTATGACGATCCGTTCGGCCACTGCAACGCGGCTGTCGGCGCGGTGACGCCAACCTGGGACGATCCGATGTTCCACCCGTTTCTCTACGGGTCGGGACAAGGGGCGGAGTTCCGCGCCGGCTTCTACGGCCTCGCCGGCTGGCATAGGGAAGGCCATATGCTGCGCGCGCTGTTCGAGGGCGTGATGTTCGAGCACCGGCGCCACATCAATGTTCTGAAGGACGCCGGTGTCAGCTTCGACAAAGCGGTCCTGTCCGGCGGCGGTTCGCGCAGCGAGCACTGGCCGCAGATCTTCGCCGACGGGCTTGGCGTGCCGATCACCGTCCCTGAAGCACGCGAGACCGGCGCACTTGGTGCGGCGATCGGCGCCGGGGTCGCGGCCGGCCTGTTCGCCGACTATGAGGCCGGCGTCGACGCCATGACCCGGTCAAGCGCCGCCTACCGTCCGAACCCGGCCATGCAGGACCATTACAACAGGCGTTATCGCGCCTATTGCGGCCTTGCCGATACGCTGCGATCGTTCTGGGCCGAACACGCCGCAGAACCGAGTAGAACACCGCCGAGTAAACCACCGCAATGACCCAACGGCTCGATGGCGACTACGACTACATCATCGTCGGCGCAGGCACCGCCGGCTGCGTGCTGGCCAATCGCCTGAGCGAAAACCCGGCGACGCGCGTGCTGCTGCTCGAGGCCGGCGGCAGCGACAATTATCACTGGGTGCATATCCCGGTCGGCTATCTCTATTGCATCGGCAATCCGCGCACCGACTGGATGATGAAGACTGCCCCCGAAGCCGGCCTGAACGGCCGCTCGCTGGTCTATCCCCGCGGCAAGGTGCTGGGCGGCTGCACCTCGGTCAACGGCATGATCTACATGCGGGGACAGGCGGCGGACTACGATGGCTGGCGGCAGATGGGCAATGTCGGCTGGGGCTGGGACGATGTGCTGCCCTACTTCCTCAAATCCGAGGACCATCATGGCGGCAAGACCGGGCTGCATGGCTCCCGCGGCGAATGGAAAGTGGCGCGGCAACGCCTGTCGTGGCCGATCCTGAACACCGTGCAGGAGGCGGCCAAGGAATTCGGCATCATGCCGCGCGAGGATTTTAACGACGGCGACAATGAGGGGTCCGGCTTCTTCGAAGTCAACCAGAGCAAGGGCGTGCGCTGGAACACAGCCAAGGCATTCTTGCGCCCGGCGCTGCGACGGCCGAACCTCAGGCTGGTCGTCAACGCGCATGTCGAGACGGTGTTGTTCGAGGGCAAGCGTGCTATCGGCGTTTGTTATCGCGTCGGCGGCCAAACCATCGAGGCAAAGGCCAGGAGCGAGGTGCTGCTGACCGCCGGCTCGATCAACACGCCGAAACTGCTGGAGCTTTCCGGGGTCGGCGAGCCGGATCGCCTCGCCGCGCTCGGCATCGATGTGGTTCACGCCAGCCCCGATGTCGGCGAGAACCTTCAGGACCATCTGCAGATCCGCACTGTCTACAAAGTGTCGTCGGCGCTGACGCTCAACACGCTAGCCAACAGCCTGAGCGGCAAGGCGAAGATCGCGCTGCAATATGCCTTTGGCCGCTCGGGACCGATGTCGATGGCGCCGAGCCAGTTCGGCATGTTCTCGAAATCCGATCCGTCGATGGCGACGCCGGACCTGGAGTACCACGTCCAGCCCTTGTCTACCGACCGGCTGGGCGACCCGCTGCACCCGTTCCCGGCAATCACCATGTCGGTCTGCAATCTGCGGCCCGAGAGCGTCGGCTCGGTGCACGCTACGACGCGCGAGCTGGCCGTGCAGCCGGAGATCCGGCTGAACTACCTCTCTACGGGGCGCGACCGCGAGATCGCGCTGCGTTCGGTGCGCCAGGCGCGCAGCATCATGACCGCCAAGGCTCTTGCCGGCTTCCATCCGGAAGAAATCCTGCCTGGTCTCGCCCACCAGTCGGACGAGGACCTGCTGCACCAGATCGGCTCGATCGCGACGACCATCTTCCACCCGGTCGGCACCTGTAGGATGGGTGTCGACGGCCGCGCCGTCGTCAGCCCGGACCTGCGCGTGACCGGTGTCGAGGGCCTGCGCGTCGTCGACGCCTCGATCATGCCGCGCATCGTCTCCGGCAACACCGCCTCGCCAGTGGTGATGATCGCCGAGAAGGCGGCGGATATGATCCGCCGGCCTGCATGACCTCGCCGCTGCCGCCTACGACCCCGGCACGTCGTAGATCGCCCTGACCTCGATCGTGCCGATTTCGGCCAGCGGAATCTCGCCTGCGATCGCCAGCGCCTGTTCGAGACTGTTGGCCTCGACCATGACGAAACCGAGCAATTGCTCCTTGGTTTCGGCAAACGGACCGTCAGTGATCAGCCGCTTGCCTTGGCGCCGCCGCACCGTCTTCGACGTCTTCACCGATTGCAGCGCCTGCGCGATGATCAGCTTGCCTTGCTGGTCCAATGACCGGTCATAGGCCATCGAATCGGCGTCGAGCTTGGCCAGACGCTCCGGCGTCATGGCATGGAGGTCCTTTTCCTCGCCGTAGACCAGACAGACATATTTCATTTCCAGCTCCCTTGCTGTGACGACCCATAGGTGATCACGGTGCCGGCGGCATCCTTGCCGGCAGCAGCGTGGTCGAGCACGCAGACCGCAATGCCGATCACGGCGACCGCAGCAAGCAGCCGGCCGAAGCCGGAAGATCGCGAGCACTCGATCTCGCGTAGACGCGCGCTTTTGTCGGCGTCGTTCCAATGGGCAGAAAACAGATTGTTCATCTTGGATCTCCATCCGCCACGAGAATCCGTGGACGCTCGCAGGACGGCCGGCGCCGATGCAAGTCGACATTTTTGCACGCACATTTTTCAGAAAAGATTTGCAGGGCTCGCCGGCGTCGCATCCGGCCGAAACAGCGCGGTGGTCTTCCCCTGCCGCCGCGCTATAGTTGGAGGGAACGCCGCGTGGCCGGCGCTGTCGCTGTAATCAAGGAGAATCTTATGGACCGCACCGCAAACGCCGTCTGGAAAGGCAATCTGAAGGAGGGCACGGGCACGCTCGACAGCCAGAGCGGCACCTTGAAGGGCACGCCCTATTCGTTCAAGGCTCGCTTCGAGGACGAGAGCGGCAAATCCGGCACCAATCCCGAAGAGTTGATCGCGGCGGCACACGCCGGCTGCTACGCCATGCAGCTGTCGCATTTCCTGGCCGAGAACGGCACGCCCGCCACCGAGCTCGACGCCAAGGCGGTGGTGACGCTGGTGCCCGGCACCGGCATCACCGGCAGCGCCATCACCCTGATCGGCAAGGTGCCGGGCATCGATGCGGCGAAGTTCAAGGAACTGGCCGAGAAGGCCAAGGCGGAGTGCCCGGTTTCGAAGGCACTCGGCGCCATCAAAGTATCGCTCGACGCGAAGCTGGGGTGAAACGAAGGGATTCGAAGTGAGAAACGCCGGCTTAACGCCGGCGTTTGCATTTTCAGAGGCCAGCGATCCGTCGCGCCAACGCTCCGGTGATAGTTAAGCCCCCAGCGCATCAAGCCGGGCGCGAAGCGCTGCGACTTCCTGCTCCAGCGATTCAATCCTTGCTTCCAGGTCAGAGGCCGGCAGGACCGGCGAACTCCGTTGTGCAGAGAGGGCAGCAACGTCCACGGGGCCGGCGAGCAGATGCACAAAACGGTCCTCGCGCTGCCCCGGCCCGCGCGGTATTTCCTGGACGAGCGGCGGTCGGCGGCCGATCAGCATGTCGAGTTCAGCGCGCAGGTCTTCGATCGACGAAAACCGCGCCATGCGCTCAGCTCGCGCCAGCAACTCATGCGCCGTCTGCGGCCCGCGCAGCAAAAGCAGGCCGATCACCGCAGTCTGCGGCGTCGTCAGCGAGAAGCGCTGCGCCATCTGATGCCCATAGCGCTCGACGCGCGAGCCGAACATCTGACGCACCAGCCCCTTCTGCTCGAGCAGCTTCAGCGTCCGATGCACCTCTGTCGGCTCGAGCGCCATCACAGGCTCGCGCGCCGTCTTCTGGTTGGCGGCTGCAAGTGCTGCATTCAGCGTCAGCGGATAGACATCCGGCGTCAGCTCCTTCTTCTCGATCAGGCAGCCGAGCACACGGACTTCGGCCGGATTAAGGATTGGAAGCTCTTCGCTCATTGGGTTGAGTATCCTTTCTAGCGCCGGCGAGACAGCGCCCACCTCTCTGTCCTACCGGATATCTCCCCACGCGGGGGGAGATCGGCAGCTTCGCCGACAGCGCGCCATCCTTCAACCTTGGAGATTGGCGAAAGCCGCGATGACGGCCAATCTCCCCACCCGTGGGGGAGATGTCCGGCAGGACAGAGGGGGGCGCGAAGGATCGCCGCGTTCGATATTTGCCCGAGCGAATCCGCCTCAACTAAACCCGCCGCTCCACCATCATCTTTTTGATTTCGGCAATCGCCTTGGCCGGGTTGAGCCCCTTCGGGCAGGTCTGGGCGCAGTTCATGATGGTGTGGCAGCGGTAGAGCCGGAATGGGTCTTCGAGATCGTCGAGCCGTTCGCCCGTGGCTTCGTCGCGGCTGTCGATCAGCCAGCGATAGGCCTGCAGCAGCGTCGCCGGGCCGAGATAGCGGTCGCCGTTCCACCAATAGCTCGGGCACGAGGTCGAGCAGCAGGCGCATAGGATGCACTCGTAGAGCCCGTCGAGCTTTTCGCGGTCCTCATGGCTCTGCAGCCATTCCTTGGCTGGCTCTGGCGACACTGTCTTCAGCCATGGCTGGATCGAGGCGTGCTGGGCGTAGAAATTGGTGAGGTCGGGCACCAGGTCCTTGACCACCTGCATATGCGGCAGCGGGTAGACTTTTACCGCGCCGGAAATGTCGTCGCAGCCCTTGGTGCAGGCCAGCGTGTTGGAGCCGTCAATGTTCATGGCGCAAGAGCCGCAAATGCCTTCGCGGCAAGAGCGGCGCAACGCCAGCGTCGGATCGATCTTGTTCTTGATCCAGAGCAGTGCATCGAGCACCATCGGCCCACAATCGTCCATGTCGACGAAATAGGTGTCGATGCGCGGGTTCTCGTCATCGTCCGGCGACCAGCGGTAAATGCGGTATTCCCGCAGGTTGGTGGCGCCCTCCGGCTTCGGCCAGGTCTTGCCCGGCTGCACCTTGGAGTTCTTGGGAAGCGTGAGTTCCACCATTACCTCAGGTCCTTTCGGATGACGAGCTTCGGCACCATGGTCAGTACACCCGTGCCTTGGGCGCGATCTTGGCGAGGCTGATGCCGCCGTCCTTTTCCGCCACCAGCGGCTCGGTGTGCACGGGACGATAGCTGAGGCTCACCTGGCCGTCCTCGCTTAGCCGGGCCAGCGTATGCTTACGCCAGACAGTGTCGTCGCGGGCCGAAAAATCTTCGCGCGCATGCGCGCCGCGGCTCTCCTTGCGCGCCTCGGCGCCGTAGACCGTGGTGATGGCGTTGGCCATCAGATTTTCCAGCTCCAGCGTCTCGACCAGGTCGGAATTCCAGATCATCGAGCGGTCGGAGACTTTCAGGTCCTTGAGCTCGGTCCATATCTGCGAAATGCGCTTGCAGCCGTTTTCGAGCGACTCCTGGGTGCGGAACACGGCGGCGTCTTCCTGCATCGCCTTCTGCATTTTCTCACGCAGAACAGCGGTTGGCGTCGACCCATTGGCGTGGCGCAGCCGGTCGAAGCGATCCATGATCTTTTCGACCGAGGCTTCGTTGGGCGAAGGGATCGCCGAATTGCGGTCGATGACCTGGCCGGCGCGGATTGCCGCGGCGCGGCCGAACACCACCAGATCGATCAGCGAATTCGAGCCCAGCCGGTTGGCGCCGTGCACCGAGGCACAGCCGGCCTCGCCGACCGCCATCAGCCCGGGTGACACCCGGTCAGGATTCTCGACCGTCGGGTTCAGCACCTCGCCCCAGTAATTGGTCGGCACGCCGCCCATATTGTAGTGCACCGTCGGCAGCACCGGGATCGGCTCCTTGGTCAGGTCGACGCCGGCGAAAATCCTGGCCGATTCCGAAATGCCCGGCAGCCGCTCATGCAGCACGGCCGGATCGAGATGGTCGAGATGCAGGAAAATATGGTCCTTGTTCTTGCCGACCCCGCGGCCTTCGCGGATCTCCAGCGTCATGCAACGCGAGACGACGTCGCGCGAGGCCAGGTCCTTGGCCGACGGCGCGTAGCGCTCCATGAAGCGCTCGCCCTCGGAATTGACGAGATAGCCGCCCTCGCCGCGCGCGCCTTCGGTGATCAGGCAGCCGGCGCCATAGATGCCGGTCGGATGAAACTGCACGAACTCCATATCCTGCAGCGGGAAGCCGGCCCGTGCCGCCATGCCGCCGCCGTCGCCTGTACAGGTGTGCGCCGACGTCGCCGAGAAATAGGCGCGGCCATATCCGCCGGTCGCCAGCACCACCATCTTGGCGGAGAAGCGATGGATAGTGCCGTCGTCGAGGTTCCAGGCGACGACGCCGGTGCAGGTGCCGTCCGGTTCCATGATCAGGTCGAGCGCAAAATACTCGATGAAGAACTGTGCATTGTTCTTCAGCGACTGGCCGTAGAGCGTGTGCAGGATGGCGTGACCGGTGCGGTCGGCGGCAGCACAGGTGCGCTGCACCGGCGGGCCGTCGCCATAATTCATCATGTGTCCGCCGAACGGCCGCTGGTAGATCTTGCCCTCTTCGGTGCGCGAGAACGGCACGCCGTAATGCTCGAGCTCGTAGACCGCCGCCGGTGCCTCGCGCACCAGATATTCCATGGCGTCGACGTCGCCCAGCCAGTCCGAACCCTTGACGGTGTCGTACATGTGCCACTGCCAGGAGTCCGGACCCATGTTGGACAGCGACGCGGCAATGCCGCCTTGTGCCGCCACCGTGTGCGAGCGGGTCGGGAACACTTTGGTGATGCAGGCCGTGCGCAGGCCCTGCTCGGCCATGCCGAGCGTGGCGCGCAGGCCGGCGCCGCCGGCGCCGACGACCACCACGTCGAACTTGTGGTCGACAAAGGTATAGCCGGTGGCCGATTTCGCGTCCTTGGCCAAATCAGCCTCCGAATGCCAGTTTGAGCAGGGCGAAGATCGAGGCGACGCCGACCGCTATGGTGAAAAACGTGCTGAGTGCGATCAGCGCCAGCTTCATGCCTTCGGCATGCACGTAATCCTCGATAATGACCTGCATGCCGACACGCATATGGGTGAGACCGGAAACGAGCACCAGCGCCAACACCAGCGCCACGAACGGACTGGCGAGCGCCGCCCGCACCTCGGCGAAGCCGGCGCCATTGAGCGCGATCAGGAACCCGACGAAGAACAGTATCAGCGGGATGTTGGCAATGGCCGTCAGCCGCTGTCGCCAGAAATGCCCGGTGCCTTCGCGGGCCGAGCCCAGACCGCGGACCTTGGCCAGCGGCGTGCGCATATCGTTGTTGTTCGTGCCGCTCATCACAAGGTTCCCCGCGCCATGTAGCCGGCGACCCAGATCAGCAGCGTGAGCAGGATGGAACCGGCGAGCGTCGCCCAGGCGATCTTCGATGCCGTGTGTTTCTCCAGCCCGGCGCCTGTGTCCCAGACGAGATGGCGCACGCCGCCCAGCATGTGGTGCATCAGCGCCCAGGTGTAGCCGAACAGGATGAGCCGGCCGAGCCAGGTGCCGAAGGCCCAGTTGATCCAATCGAAAGCGCCTTGCGAACTCGCCGCCGCCATCAGCCACGCGGCGACCAGCAGCGTGCCGAAATACAGCGCCCCGCCAGTGATGCGATGAATGATTGACATCGTCATGGTGATCGGTGGGCGGTAAATCGTCAGGTGCGGCGAGAGCGGCCGTTCACGTCTGGCGGTTCGGGTGGCTGGTGATTTGCTCATGGCTGCCCCAGTTCGATGTCCGGAGCCGCGGTGGAAAGCGGCACTTACCGCCTCGATATATGACTTCAGACAGCCGGTTTCTAATGCTCTTTTTGCACCGCGTCAAAGCCGGAAAATCGTTTTGAAAACGTCATTTAGTCTGACAAAAGGCTGCTGTTTCGCTTCAATCGATTTGGCCACCGTCGAAAGCCGGCGCACCGTTCGCTGCAGTGCGGCATTTCCTTTGCAATTGACGCTAGGCTATCGTTTGCAGGTCTGTGGTGTCGAGCCCCTCTTCATCACCAGCGCCTCGCGCGCGTCGATCACGATTGCGTCATGCGACGCGGCTTCCTGGTAGCGGCTGGACTGGTTGGCGGGTGATGCGGCAAACTCCTCGGTCGTGCCATCGGGCCTGACAACGCGCAACGCCGTGCCGAGGTTCTGGATGGTGATCATGCCGCCATTGCCGCATCTGTAAGTTGCCGTGCCGACAGCAGACCGCGGCGCGGTAAGGTCGGTGACGATCTTGGCTGAAGGTGCGGCAGGCGCTGTCGGAGCCGTTGCGGAAGCCGGGGGCGCCACAGGTGCGGCGGACTGCTGAGCCGGCACGGGCGCGACAGTGGGTGGTACGGTATTCACCGCCGTCGGCGCGCCGTTCTGCGGCACGCAGGCTGCGGCAGTCAGCAAGGGGATCGACAACAGCGTCACCCGAAACGTCCGGCGTAACGCCATATGCTGTCCTCCTGCGCGGCTAACTAGCCGCGATGTTCCGCCAAGATCAAGCTCACCCGACGTCAGCGTAGTTGTGTGCGTCGCGGCCGATGGTGCGGGCAAGCATGGCCGAATGATGACGCCCGGGTTTCCATCCCGTCGGATATTAACCATGTTTGGCGAGAGATCGCCGCCGGATGCGCCTGCCCTCTTAACAAAGGTTAAGAAAAGGTTAATTTCCGATTCGATCGGGTCCACAGCAGAGAGGACACCATGCTTTCGAATTCAGGAAGAGCGCGCCTTGCGGCGCTTGTGCTGGCGACAGCCAGTCTCGGCTTCGCCGCCCCGGCAATGGCCTGGTCGCGCCATCATGACCGCGTCTATGCCGATTCCCTAGGCAATCTCGTCATCGACAGCGCCGCCGGCTACAAGCGCATCATTGTCGGCCAAGGCAGGCTGGCCAAGAAATTGTCCGACTACACCAGCGCCGGGCAGCCGGAAGCGGAACCGGAAGTCCTTTATGAAGACGAGGCGGATCACATCTCCAGGCGTGGCTGCTACCAGCCGCCGGTGTTCGTGAAGGGCCGCTCCTATATGTACGGCCTCTCCGATGGCGAAATGCCCAACCTCAGCCCTTGCCGCTGATGATCCGGCACGGCCGAGAGGCCGTTTAAGCGAGACGCTAACCGACGCTGCCTGTATCCGGGATGAACACCGTTTCCGCCCGCTCATAGGACAATCGCACGCTGTCGCGGCCGTTCTTCTTGGCCTTGTAGAGCGCTTCGTCGGCGCGCCGCATCAGCGGCTCCAGCCCTTCGTCGCCGGTGCGCGCCGCGACGCCGAAGCTCGCGGTCACCCTGGTGCCCGGCGGCAACCCGTCGACACTGCCGGCCGAATAGTGCGTGCGCACGGCTTCGGCAAACAGCCGCGCCGTGGCAAGATCGCTCAGCGACAGAAGCACGGCGAACTCCTCGCCGCCGATGCGGCCGGCAACCGCACGCGTGCCGGCGGCCGCGCGAAGCTTGGCGGCGAAGTCGGCGATCACCTGGTCGCCCGCGGCATGTCCATATTTGTCGTTGAGCGCCTTGAAGTGATCGAGATCGGCCAGCACCAGCGCGACCGGCACCTTGGCGGCGGCGCAGTGTTGCAGCACCAGCAAGGCGCGCTCCTCGAAACCCCTGCGGTTGAGCAGGCCAGACAGCGGATCGGTGTGCGTCTCGGTCTTCAGCGCCTTCATCACGTCAAGCGCAGCTGCCGAGAACAGGCAGAGCGCGATCAGCAACGACAGCAGCGCGTGCGTCAAAAGCGCCGTCGTCCAGTAGGACGAGCCATAAAACCCGTCATAGCTGGTGAACGGCCCGTGCGAGATGACGACGAGCAGCGTGCGGCCGATAAAGTTCAGCCCGGACAGCAGCGACAGTACGAACAGGATTTTTTCCGTCGGGCCGTTCTTGCGCACGGCGCGCAGCTCGGCGGCGACCAGCAGGCTGAGGCCGCCAAAGCCGAAATTGATCGACAGGATGCGCCAAGTCAAGTCCGGCTGGACGAACAGGAACCAGCAGAATGCCACCATCCCGCCACCCGCCAGAATGCCGATCGCGATATAGGGCACGCGCCTGCCGTAGCGTGAGATGATCGCACCGACGAGGCAACAGGCGGCGAGCGTGAAGCAGAGGTTGGAGACCAGCTTGGTCAGCACCATGCCGCCGGGCAGCGTGAAATACTGCAGCAGGAAGCCGGGCGCGGACACGCAATAGCTCGTGCCGAGCACAGCCAGATAGGGCCGGTGGCGCTGATAGAACCATAGCACGAGGAACGCCGCGCCGAGCGCCAGCGCGATCGTCGGATTGAGCAGCGCTATGAACAGGCCGGTGTCCAAAGGACGGTGACTTCCCCGCTTGACGTCAGGGAAGACCTTAGAGCGCAAGCCCCAACAAGCGGTTAAGCCGGGACGAATATGCAAGTCGCCACTGATGAAGCTGCTGCACGGAACCGGGACCTGAGGCAGGCGTTTCGTGACAGCAATCAAGGAGAAGTTATTCATGGCCGACACGATCACGCTGACCGACCACGAAGCAATTCGCTCATGGGCCGCAGGGCGCGCCGGATTTCCGGCGATCGTCGATGTATCGCCCGAAACCGGAACGCAGCCGTTGCTGAGGCTCGTCTTCGGCCAGCACGCCTATCAGGACCAGGATCAACCTGAACGCCCGGTCAACGCAGGCGGCTACGAGCTGGTCGAATGGGACGAGTGGTTCAAGATCTTCGACGAGCGCGAACTGGCGCTGGTGGTCGCGGCCGACGAACCCGGCAGCCGGGAGGAATTTCATGAAATCATCCGGCGTGCCGGCTAGGGCATATACCCCAAGGGCCTTAGAGCGGCGCGCATTAAACAAAACCCCGAACGGTTTTGCCGTTCGGGGTTTGCATAAGCTCAGATCAGGCTTGAAACAGTCTGCGCTATTTCCAGTCGCGGATGTCGACGAAATGGCCGGCGATCGCCGCCGCCGCCGCCATCGCCGGCGACACCAGATGGGTGCGGCCCTTGAAGCCTTGCCGGCCCTCGAAATTGCGGTTCGAGGTCGAGGCGCAGCGCTCATGCGGCTTCAGCCGGTCGTCGTTCATGGCCAGGCACATCGAGCAGCCCGGCTCGCGCCAGTCGAAACCGGCGGCAATGAAGATCTTGTCGAGACCCTCGGCCTCCGCCTGTTCCTTGACCAGACCGGAGCCCGGCACGATCATCGCATCGACATGCGCACTCACCGTCTTGCCTTCGACCACCTTGGCCACCGCACGCAGATCCTCGATGCGGCCATTGGTGCAGGAGCCGATGAAGACGCGGTCGAGCGTGATGTCGGTGATCTTCGTGCCCGGCGTCAGCCCCATATAATCGAGCGCGCGGATCTTTGACGTCCGCTTGTTCTCGTCCGTGATCTCTTCCGGATTGGGAACGACGCCCTGCACCGAAACGACGTCCTCGGGCGAGGAACCCCAGGAGACGATCGGCGGCAGCTTGGCCGCGTCGAGCACGATCACCTTGTCGAAATGCGCGCCCTCGTCGGACTGCAGCGTCTTCCAGTATTCGAGCGCGGCGTCCCACGACGCGCCCTTCGGCGCGCGCGGCTTGCCCTTGACATAGGCGAAGGTGGTTTCGTCGGCCGCGATCAGGCCGGCGCGCGCGCCGCCCTCGATCGACATGTTGCAAATCGTCATGCGGCCTTCCATCGACAGCGCGCGGATCGCCTCACCGGCATATTCGATGACATAGCCGGTGCCGCCGGCGGTGCCGATCTCGCCGATGATGGCGAGGATAATGTCCTTGGCGGTGACGCCTTCCGGCAACTGGCCATCGACACGCACCAGCATGTTCTTGGCCTTGCGCTGGATCAGCGTCTGCGTCGCCAGCACATGCTCGACCTCGGAGGTGCCGATGCCATGCGCCAGTGCGCCGAAGGCGCCATGCGTCGAGGTGTGGCTGTCGCCGCAGACGATCGTCATGCCAGGCAGCGTGAAGCCCTGCTCCGGCCCGATGATGTGGACGATGCCTTGGCGGATATCGTTCTCGGAATAATATTCGACACCGAAATCCCTAGCGTTCTTGGCCAAGGCCTCGACCTGGATGCGGCTTTCCTCGTTCTTGATGCCGAACTTGCGCTCGGGCGAGGTCGAGACATTGTGATCGACCACGGCCAGCGTCTTTTCCGGATGCCGGACTTTTCTGCCGGTCATGCGCAGACCTTCGAAGGCCTGCGGGCTGGTCACTTCATGGACGAGATGGCGGTCGATGTAGAGCAGACAGGTGCCATCATCCTGGCGATCGACGACATGGTCGTCGAAAATCTTGTCGTAGAGGGTGCGCGGTGCGCTCATGTGCGTAAATCCGTCGATTTGCAAAAAGGGGAAGGGCAGACGCGCCGAAGCCTTCGGCCCAGCGAAAGCGGCTTAGCTAAGTTGGCTGGTGAGCGCGCCGGAAATGCGCGAAGAGAAACGCGACGGCAGGCGTTTTCTGTCCTGCAGCACGAAACCCTTATAGGCCGGATCGCCAAAAAGCTCTTCCATGGCGTGGCTCATACCAATGTTTTGGCTTTTCGGCAATTGCGGCGTGTTTTCGCTTCTCCCCTTGTGAGAGAAGGCGAAGAGGGCGGCGCTCAAAGCACCTCGAACACAAAAGTCTTCACCAGCGCGTCCGGCTCGGCGATCGCATAGCAGCGGAACCATGGGCTTTGCTCGGCCGGCCGCCATTTCCCGGCCCGCTCCAGCCCGTCGAACACGGCCTGGAAGCCGCCGCTGTCAAACACCTGGTCGCGCACGGTGAAGATGGCGTGGCCGCCTTTTCTGGTGATGCGGACAAGCTCGTGCAGGCCGGACGCCGGCGCATGGCTGATGGTGAACACGCCAGTCGAGAAGAAGGCGCGGAAATGCCCGTCTGGCCAGGGCAGCGGCCCGCCGAGCATTGCCTGCTTCAGATCGCCATAGGCATTGCGGCTGCCGGCGATCTTCAGCATGTCGTCGGAGAGGTCGAGCCCGGCAATGTCGTGATAACCCAGCGCCTTCAATGACGGGCCCGACAGGCCGGTGCCGCAGCCGGCGTCGAGCAGCGGTCCTTCGCCCGCCTGCACATGGCGCGCCACCCAGGCGGTGATCAGGAACGGCAGCAGATAGCCTAGCGAAGCGGTTTCGCTGTCATAGGTCGCGGCCCAGTCCGCATAGGCCTTGGCCAGCCCTTCCGGCGTGTCGGCCGAATAGACGGTGCCCAGCGCCGCATTGGCCTTGTCGATCGTCATCGCCTGCATCCTCCGGAATCCTGTCCTCCGCGATCGTAGCCGTGCCCGCGTCGGACTTCTATTCCTGCTGCGCCCGCCGCAGTCGTTGCTCCAGCCCCCGCAGCACCAGCGACAGGCTGACGGTGAGGATGAGATAGATATAGGCGACGATCGAATAGGTCTCGAAGAAGCGGAACGAGCCGGCGGCGTAGATCTTGCCCATCTGCGTGATGTCGGCGACGCCGAGCACCGAGACCAGCGAGGAATCCTTGACCATGGCGACGAAGTCATTGCCGAGCGGCGGCAGGATGGTGCGGATCGCCTGTGGGAAGACGATCAGCCGGAAGCGCTGCGTGCGCGTCAGCCCGAGCGCCTTGGCAGCCTCGATCTGGCCTTTCTCGACCGACTGGATGCCGGCGCGGAAGACCTCGGAGATGAAGGCGGAATAACCGATGGTCAGCGCCATGATTGCACGCCACAACAGCGACACGTCGCGCACCAAAAGCTCGCCGAGATAGCCGGCGTTTTGCAGCGGCGCGGTCAGCGCATTCCACGCAGCCACGAAGGCCGGCGCGCCGGCGAAGGCGATCCAGAACAACAGCACCAGGATCGGCACGCCGCGGATGATCTCGACATAGAAACGAGCGATCTGCCTGAGCCAACGCGACCCCGACAGCCCCATCAGCGCAATGCCGAGCCCGACGGCGGAAGCCAGCGCGAAGGCGACCACGGTGACAAGAATGGTGATGCCGATGCCTTTGGCGACGGTGGCAAAAACCTGGGCGTAGAGATCGCTGGCGGCAATGGAGAGCGCAGCGACGACGGCGAGCGCGATCGCGGCGGCAAGCCACCAGGGAAAATCGGGTTTGAGAGTCGAAGCGGGGGGCGTGGCCATCAGGGCGCTTCACCCTCCCCCTTGTGGGGGGGGTCGGCGAACAAGCTTTGCATCGCAAAGCTGGTGAGCCGGGGTGGGGGTCGTGACAAAGCGCCGCCGCTGGGCCGCGCCGCCCCCCGCCGACTCGCGGGGCCCCCACTCCCCCCCCACGCCACGGGGGGGGGGGGGGGG